>NZ_JXYF01000064.1:0-60444 GCF_000967735.1 Paracoccus sp. S4493 | reverse complement strand
CAAACTTTGCCTTTGCCATGTGGGCCTCCTGGATCCGCGGGGCATGGCTGAAAGGGCCCCGGATTGACGTGCGCCGCGATGTATAAGGCGCGCGCGGGGAAATCAAGGGCGGGCTTGCGTGCCGTGGCTAATCATGTCGGGGTCGGGGCGCCTGCCCGCCTCTTTGCAGGAACCGCCGGGCGACCCATATCGTTTGGCAGCGCAAGGCGCCGGGCCATCAGGTCCGCGCCCATCCACAAGGGGGATTCGCATGAGCCTGATGAGAAGCCTGACCAAGGTCGCCGCCGGCGTGATGCTGGCCAAGGGGATCGGCACGATGATGAACAACCAGCATGGCGGGCGTCCCGGCCAGCGCAAGGCCAGCGGCGGCCTGCTGGACAACCTGCTGGGCAACAACACCGGCGGTACGTCGGGCGGCAGCCTGAACCAGATGCTGGGCCGTGCCCTTGGCGGCGGCACCGGGACGGGCAGCGGTTCGCTTGGCGGCCTGCTGGACAAGCTGGGCGGCCAGCGCGGCGGCGGCAGCATGGGTGGCGGCAGCCTGGGCGGGATGCTGGGCGGCCTTCTGGGCGGCGCGGCCGCGGGCGGTGCGGCGGGCCATCTGGCCACCAAGGGATCGCAGGAAAAGAACAACGCCACCTTTGGTGCGCTGTTCGACGATGCGCTGGCCCATGACGGCGAACCGCAGGTCGCGCCCACGCCGGAACAGAATGCCATCGCCGGGCTGATGCTGCGCGCGATGATCCAGGCGGCCAAGTCCGACGGCCATGTCGACGATACCGAACGCCAGCGCCTGCTGGGTCATCTGGGCGACGATCTGGACGATGACGAACGCCAGTTCATCCGCGACCAGATGGCCGCGCCCGTCGACGCGGCGGGCCTTGCCCGCGAGGTCCCCGAAGGGATGGAGCGTCAGGTCTATCTGATGTCGCTGCTGGCGATCGACTTCGACAGCGAGGCCGAGGCCCGCTATCTGAATGACTTGGCAACCGCGATGAAGCTGGACCGCGCCACCGTCAACGCCGTCCATGCCGAGGCGGGCGTGATGCCGCTTTACAACGGCGCCTGACACCGCGCCGACCATCGCCGCCGTCCCATCGGGGCGGCGGCTTTTTCATGCGCGGTTGATCTTTCTTGCCCCGGACGGACCGGAACATTCGCCGTGCTGTGCGGTTGGCCTGCGAACCGCAAACGCATGAGGCCACAGATGTCCGACACCCCCGCCCGTCCCCCTTTCCGCAGTGGCGCCATCGCCGAGCCCCGCCTTCCCGTCCCCGATTTCCCTGCGCAGGAACAGCCCTTTCCCGGCCTTGCCCAGAAGATGGACCCCCTGCCCGACCATGGCGAGACCAGCTACCGCGGCGCAGGCCGCCTGTCGGGCAAGCGCGCCCTGATCACCGGCGGCGACAGCGGCATCGGCGCCGCAGCAGCCATCGCCTTTGCCCGCGAGGGTGCGGACGTCGCCATCTGCTATCTGCCCGACGAACAGGCCGATGCCGACGCGGTCGTCTCGCTGATCGAGGCGGAGGGCCGCGTGGCCGTCGCCGTTCCGGGCGACCTGCGCGACGAGGGCTTCTGCAAGGAGATGGTCGAGAGCGCCGTGTCCCAGCTGGGCGGGCTGGACATCCTGGTCAACAATGCCGGTCGCCAGCAGTTCTGCGAAAAGCTGGAGGACCTGACGACCGAGGATTTCGACGCCACGATGAAGACCAACATCTATGCGCCCTTCTGGGTGACGCGGGCCGCGCTGCCCCACATGGATGCGGGCGCATCGATCATCATCACCTCTTCGGTGCAGGCGTTCTCGGGGTCGGCGCATCTGTTCGACTATGCGCAGTCCAAGGCCGCGAACGTGGCATTCGCGCAGTCGCTGGCGAAACAGCTGGCCGCGCGCGGCATCCGCGTGAATGCGGTCTGTCCCGGCCCCTACTGGACCGCGCTGCAGATCAGCGGCGGCCAGCCGACCGACAAGGCAAAGGAACATGGCGCAAGCCAACCCTTGGGTCGCCCCGGGCAGCCGGTCGAGATCGCGCCGATCTATGTGCTGCTGGCCTCGGACGAGGCCAGCTATATCACCGGCGAATATTTCGGGTCCGTCGGCGGCGGCGGGCTCTGAGCGACCCTTCCGGGCAGCTCAACCGCCTTGGACCCTCGCGGCACGTCTCGGCGTCGCGAGGGGTGCCGCTTCAGGCAAAGCGGTTGTCGCGCGGGAAACCGCGCGGCGCCATTCGGCCGGCACTGCCCCGCTTGCCCAGCCATTCGGTCAGGTCCGGTTCGGTCCGGGTCTTGCCGCCGGTCATGGGCCAGGACAGGCCCTGCGCCAGCGTCAGGCAGATCGCATCGACCAGCTCATCCGCCTTGACCAGCCCGCCGCCCTTGCCAAAGCGCTGCAGCCGCACGCCCTTGCCGCGCGCCATTTCGGGCAGTTCGGCCAAGGGAAAGACCAGCATCTTGCGGTTTTCGCCCACCACGGCGACGTGGTCGCCCGATACCGGACGACACAGCAGCGCGTCGCCGTTCAGGACCTGCTTGCCGGTCTTGGTCTGAGCCAGGATGTCCCCCGCGCCCACGATGAACCCGTCGCCCGCTCGTGATGCGACCAGATACTTCGCCCCCTCGCGCCACGGGAACATGGCGATGACCTGCGCCTCGTTGGGCAGATCGACCATCAGGCGCAAGGGTTCTCCCATCCCGCGCCCGCCGGGCAGCGTGTTGACCGGAAGGGTGTAGAACCGCCCGTTCGACGCGAATATCATCAGCTTGTCGGTCGTCTCGGCATGCAGCGCCTGACCGGGGCCGTCGCCGTCCTTGAACTTCAGTTCAGCGTCCAGCGGCTGGTGGCCCTTCAGGGTGCGGATCCAGCCCATCTTCGACAGGACCACGGTCACCGGCTCACGCTCGATCATGGCCTCCAGGTCGATCACGGGCATCTCGGTGGCCTCGCTGATCGTGGTGCGGCGCTGACCCTCGGGGTGCGACTTGCCGAACAGGTTGCGCACCTCCTTCAGCTGGTCCGCGATGCGCGCCCATTGCGCGGCCTCGCTGTCCAGCATCGCCTGAAGCCCCTCGCGTTCGGTCAACAGGGCGTCGCGTTCGGCGCGCAGCTCGATCTCCTCAAGCTTGCGCAAGGCGCGCAGGCGCATGTTCAGGATCGCCTCGACCTGCACGTCGTTCAGGCCGAACTCTGACATCATCACGGCCTTGGGCTCGTCCTCGGTCCGAATGATCTCGATCACGCGGTCCAGGTTCAGATAGGCGACCAGATAGCCTTCCAGCACCTCAAGGCGAGACGCGATCTTGTCCAGACGATAGGCCGCGCGGCGCACCAGCACGTCGCGGCGGTGGTCCAGGAACGCGCGCAGGACCTCCTTGAGCGAGCAGACCTTGGGCACGCGGCCGTCGATCAGCACGTTCATGTTCAGGTTGAACCGGATCTCCAGGTCGCTGGCGCGGAACAGCGCGCCCATCAGCTGTTCGGGGTCGACGGTGCGGGCACGCGGTTCGATGACGATGCGCACGTCCTCGGCGGATTCGTCGCGCACATCGGCAAAGATCGGAATCTTGCGCGTCTGGATCAGTTCGGCCAGCCGTTCGATCAGCTTGGATTTCTGCACCTGATAGGGAATCTCGGTGACGACGATCTGCCACAGCCCGCGGCCCAGATCCTCCTGCGTCCAGCGCGCGCGCAGGCGGAACGCGCCGCGCCCGGTGCGATAGGTCTCGGCGATGCTGTCCGCCGATTCGACCAGCACGCCGCCGGTCGGGAAATCGGGCCCCTTGATCAGGGTCGCCAGCGTGTCGTCGCGCGCGTCGGGCGTCTTGATCAGATGCAGGCAGGCGTCCACGACCTCGTGCAGGTTGTGGGGGGGGATGTTGGTTGCCATGCCGACCGCGATCCCCGACGCACCGTTGGCCAGCAGGTTCGGAAAGGCCGAGGGCAGCACGACCGGCTCGCTCAGCGTGCCGTCATAGTTGGGGCGGAAATCGACCGAATCCTCGGCCAGGCCATCCATCAGCGCCTCGGACGTCGCGGCTAGGCGGGCCTCGGTGTATCGCGCAGCGGCAGGGTTGTCGCCGTCGATGTTGCCAAAGTTCCCCTGCCCGTCCACCAGCGGATAGCGCATGGCGAAATCCTGGGCCAGGCGGGCCATCGCGTCATAGATCGCGGCGTCGCCATGCGGGTGATAGTTGCCCATCACGTCGCCGGTGATCTTGGCCGACTTTCGGAACGCCCCGTTGGGCGCCAGGCGCAGTTCGCGCATCGCATAGAGGATGCGACGGTGCACCGGCTTCAGCCCGTCGCGGGCATCGGGCAGCGCGCGGTGCATGATCGTGGACAGCGCATAGGTCAGGTACCGCTCGCCGATCGCACGGCTGAGGGGTTCGGAAGAGGTGCCCTGTTCGGGCTGGGGGATCAGATCGTCGGCCATGCGCCTTGGATAGGCCCCATGGCCCGCCCGGTCCAGATCGAAAAGCTGGCCGGGAACGCTGCCGTCCGCGTGGCGTTGGACGATCAAATCGGTTAATCCGATGGCCGCAACGGGGGACGGGCGCGATGATCAGGCTGGGACTGCTGATGCTGGTGACGCTGCTGGGCGTGTTCATGACGCTGGACCGGTTCGGCCAAGGCGACCTGCGGACCGAACGCAAGCCGGAACCGGCAACGCGGGCCAGCGCCGCGACCGATGCGGGCGCGCCGTCGCTGACCGCCCCTGCGGCCGGCACCCTGCCCGCGACCCCGCCGGTCGACATCGTCCCCGCCGCCAGCCAGACCCCGGAACGCACGCAGCGTTTTCCGGGTCCGCCGTTGGAGCCGTCGCCCGAATATGCGGGGGCCACACCGGAGGCCGCGCAGGTGGTGCCTGCCGACGGGCCGGTGCTGTATGTCACGGCCGACCGGGTGAACATGCGCGCAGGCGCGGGCACCGACAATCCGGTCGTGGCCAGCCTGACCGGCGGATCGGCGGTGCAGGCCTTGGGACCGACGCGCGGCGAGTGGGTGCAGGTGCAGACGGCCGAAGGTCAGCAGGGATTCGTCTCGGCCCAGTTCCTGACGTCCGACGCCCCATGAGGCGCGTGCTGATCACCGGCTGTTCGTCGGGCATCGGCCTGGACGCCGCGCGCCACCTGCAGGCGCAGGGCTGGCAGGTCGTGGCCACCTGCCGCACCCCGACGGACATCGCCGCCCGGCAGGCCGAAGGGATGGAGTGCCTGCCCCTGGACCTTGCGTCCGAGGACAGCGTCGCCGCCTGCGCCGAGGCCGCGCTGGCCGGCGGTCCGATCGACGCGCTGGTCAACAACGCGGCGTTCGCCCTGCCCGGCGCGGTCGAGGACATGCCCCGCGGCGCCCTGCGCGCCATCTTCGAGGTCAATTTGCTTGGCACGCATGACCTGACCACCCGGTTTATCCCGCATTTCCGCGACCGCGGTGCGGGGCGGATCGTCACCATCAGTTCGGTCCTGGGGCTGGTCGGCATCCCGTGGCGCGGCCCCTATGTGGCCACGAAATTCGCGCTGGAGGGGCTGACCGACGTGCTGCGCCTCGAGATGCACGGCACCGGCATCCACGTCACCCTGATCGAGCCGGGGCCCATCACCAGCCGCATCCGCGAAAACGCCATCCCGCATTTCGAGCGGTGGGTGAACTGGCAGGCCAGCCCGCGCGCCGACCAGTACCGCGCCAGCCTGCTCAAGCGGCTCTATGAGCCCTCGGGCAAGGACCGGTTCGAGCTGCCGCCGCGCGCGGTCAGCGCCCGCATCCTGACCGCACTGACGGCGGCGAATCCCGCCCCGCGCTACTATGTCACGGCGCCGACGCGCATTTCCGGGGTCGCGCGTCGGGTTCTGCCGACCCGCGCTCTGGACTGGTTTGCGCGGCGCAACTAGGTTGGCGGCCGAAAGGCGGTGTCCCCCATGCCCGATCAATCCCTGTTCCTTGTCACGATCCTGTCCGTCGGGGTCGTCATCGCGATCCTGCTGACGGGGATCGGCGGCTTTGCCAAAGGCGGCGATTTCAACCGCAAGCATGGCAACCGCATGATGCGCTGGCGGCTGTATGCCCAGGCCGCCGCGCTGGTCATCCTGATGCTGTTTCTGTGGCTGAGGTCTATTTGATGGTCGTTCTGAACAAGATCTATACCCGCACCGGCGACAAGGGCGACACCGCCCTGTCCGACGGCAGCCGCGTGGCCAAGCACGACCCCCGCGTCGAAGCGTACGGCACCGTCGACGAACTGAACGCGACCCTGGGCCTGTGCCGCCAGCATGCGACGGGCGATCTGGCCGAACGCATCGCCGTGATCCAGAACGACCTGTTCGACCTGGGCGCCGACCTGTCGCGCCCGAACATGGCCGCGGACGATCAGGCGGGCTATCCGGTCCTGCGCATCATCGACGCCCAGATCGACCGCCTCGAGGCCGAGATCGACGCGATGAACACCAACATCGCGCCGCTGCGCAGCTTCATCCTGCCCGGTGGCAGCGCGCTGGCCGCGCATCTGCACCTGTCGCGGACGGTCGCGCGCCGGGCGGAACGCCGCGCCACCGAACTGCTGGCGGGGGGCGACGTGAACGCCAGCGCCATCCGCTATCTGAACCGGCTGTCGGACTGGCTGTTCGTCGCGGGCCGCGTGGCCAACAACGACGGCACTGATGATATCCTGTGGGTGCCGGGCGCCAGCCGCTGACGGGGGCGTCGCCGCAAACGCTGCGTCCTGTGACGCTTTTGCCCTGTCCTTGCCGGATTTCCCTGTCTAACAATCCTGCGACAGATGACGCAAACAAAGGGAGAGAGGCCGATGAAAGTCCTCGTGCCAGTCAAGCGCGTGATCGACTATAACGTGAAGGCCCGCGTGAAGGCGGACGGATCGGGTGTCGATCTGGCAAACGTGAAGATGTCGATGAACCCCTTCGACGAGATCGCCGTCGAAGAAGCCATCCGCCTGAAGGAAAAGGGCGCGGCCACCGAGATCGTGGCCGTCAGCATCGGCGTCAAGCAGGCCGCCGAAACCCTGCGCACCGCGCTGGCCATGGGGGCGGACCGCGCCATCCTGGTCGTCGCCGCCGATGACGTGCATCAGGACATCGAACCGCTGGCCGTCGCCAAGATCCTCAAGGCGATCGTCGATGCCGAACAGCCGCAGCTGGTCATCGCCGGCAAGCAGGCGATCGACAACGACATGAACGCGACCGGCCAGATGCTGTCGGCCCTGCTGGGCTGGAGCCAGGCGACCTTTGCCAGCAAGCTGGAGACCGCGGGCGACGCGGCCCATGTCACCCGCGAGGTCGACGGCGGCCTGCAGACCATCGAGGTCAAGCTGCCCGCCATCGTGACCGCCGACCTGCGCCTGAACGAGCCGCGCTATGCGTCGCTGCCCAACATCATGAAGGCCAAGAAGAAGCCGCTGGAGGAGAAGACCGCCGCCGATTACGGCGTCGACGTCACCCCGCGCCTGACCGTGGTCAAGACCCGCGAACCCGAGGGCCGCAAGGCCGGGATCAAGGTCGGCTCGGTCGACGAGCTTGTGTCGAAACTCAAAGAAGCGGGGATCGTGTGATGGCTGTTCTTCTTCTGGCCGAAGTCACCGGCGGCGAACTGAACCGCGATGCGACCGCCAAGGCCGTCCATGCCGTCACCGCCCTGGGCGACGTGACCGTGCTGTGCGCAGGCGCGCAGGCGCGCGCGGCGGCCGATCAGGCCGCGACCATCGCCGGCGTCTCCAAGGTGCTGGTCGCCGAGGATGCGCGTTACGGCCACCGGCTGGCCGAACCGACCGCCGCGCTGATCGTGGCGCTGGCGGGCGATTACAGCCACATCGCGGCCCCCGCCACCACGGATGCCAAGAACGTCATGCCGCGTGTCGCGGCCCTGCTGGACGTGATGGTGATGTCCGACGTCTCCGCCGTGATCGACGCCGACACGTTCGAGCGTCCGGTCTATGCCGGCAACGCCATCCAGACGATCACCTCGGCCGACAGCAAGAAGGTCATGACCATCCGCGTGGCCAGCTTTGACGCGGCCGGCGAAGGTCCCGCGGCGCCGGTGTCCGACGCCGCGCTGGCGGACGATCCGGCCCTGTCGAAATGGCTGAACGACGAAGTCGCCCAGAACGACCGCCCCGAACTGACCTCGGCCGGACGTGTCGTGTCGGGCGGGCGCGCCCTGGGCTCCAAGGAGCAGTTCGTGATGATCGAACAGCTGGCCGACAAGCTGGGCGCCGCCGTCGGCGCATCGCGCGCGGCGGTCGATTCGGGCTATGCCCCGAACGACTGGCAGGTGGGCCAGACCGGCAAGGTCGTGGCGCCCGCGCTCTACGTCGCGGTCGGCATTTCCGGTGCGATCCAGCACCTGGCCGGCATGAAGGACAGCAAGGTCATCGTGGCCATCAACAAGGACGAGGAAGCGCCCATCTTCCAGGTCGCCGATTACGGCCTGGTGGGCGATCTGTTCACCATCGTCCCGGAACTGACCGAAAAGCTGTAATCCCGCACAAGGATTGCCACGGACCGCCCCCCGGCGACGGGGGGCGGTTTTGCATTGCAGCACGTCCCGCCCCGCCCTATCGTCCCGGCGTCGGAACAGGGGATGCAGGCATGACGGTTCAATCGGTTGGCGTGATCGGCGCAGGTCAGATGGGCAACGGCATCGCGCATGTCTTTGCGGTGGCGGGCTATGACGTGCTGCTGACCGACATCAGCCAGGATGCGCTGAACAAGGCCATCGCCCTGATCGACCGCAACCTGGAACGTCAGGTCGCCCGCGACAAGATCACCGCCGAGGTCAAGGCGACTGCCATGGGCCATATCCGCACGACGCTGAAGCTGTCGGACCTGGGCCAATGCGACCTGGTGATCGAGGCCGCGACCGAACGCGAGACGGTGAAGCAGGCGATCTTCGAGGATCTGGTCCCGCACCTGAAGCCCGAGACGATCCTGACGTCGAACACGTCGTCGATCTCGATCACGCGGCTGGCCTCGCGCACCGACCGGCCCGAAAAATTCATGGGGTTCCACTTCATGAACCCCGTTCCCGTCATGCAGCTGGTCGAGCTGATCCGCGGCATCGCCACGGACGAGGCGACCTATCGCGAACTGCACGCCGTCGTCGAGAAGCTGGGCAAGACATCGGCCACCGCCGAGGATTTCCCCGCCTTCATCGTGAACCGCATCCTGATGCCGATGATCAACGAGGCCGTCTATACGCTTTACGAAGGCGTGGGATCGGTCAGCAGCATCGACAGCGCGATGAAGCTGGGCACCAACCACCCGATGGGCCCGCTGGAGCTGGCCGATTTCATCGGCCTGGACACCTGCTTGGCCATCATGAACGTGCTGCATGACGGCTTGGCCGACACGAAATACCGCCCCTGCCCGCTGTTGACGAAATATGTCGAGGCCGGTTGGCTTGGCCGCAAGACGGGCCGCGGCTTTTATGATTATCGCGGCGATACACCAGTTCCGACGCGCTGACTGTCGCATTCAGGCGGGCGCGCCCTGAGAATCTGCCCAGCATGAGGGCAGATCTTCACACCGACAGGAGAGACCCATGACCAAGCCCATCCTTGCCGCCCTGCTTCTGGGCGTGGCCGCCCTGCCTGCCCATGCCGCCGATCCTGCCGAATGCGGCACCGTGCGCCTGTCCGATCCGGGCTGGACGGACATCACCGCGACGAACGGCGTCGCGGCGGTCGTGCTGGAGGCCCTGGGCTATGCCCCGAACATCGCCACCCTGTCCGTTCCCGTCGGCTATGAGGCGCTGAAGGGCGCGCAGACCGACGTGTTCCTGGGCAACTGGATGCCGGCGCAGGCCGCGTTCCGCGAGGATCTGGACGCCGATGGCGGCGTGACCGAGCTGGCGCAGAACCTGGAGGGCGCCAAGTTCACCCTGGCCGTGAACCCCGCCGCCGCGGCCCTCGGCGTCGCGGATTTCGCCGATCTGGACGCCCATCGCGACGCGTTCGAGGGCAAGATCTATGGCATCGAACCCGGCGCCCCCGCGAACCAGAACATCCAGGGCATGATCGATGCCGACCTGTTCGGCCTGGGCGATTGGGAGCTGGTCGAGAGCGGTGAACAGGCCATGCTGGCGCAGGTCACCCGCAATGCCGACACGCCCACCGTCTTCCTGGCCTGGGCGCCCCACCCGATGAACGAGGCGATCGAGATCACCTATCTGTCGGGCGGCGACGAACAGTTCGGCCCCGATTTCGGCGGTGCGACCGTCCACACCCTTGCCCGCAGCGAATGGGCCGAAATGTGCCCCAATGCCGCGCGGCTGTTCAGCCAGCTGGTCTTCGACGTGTCGATGGAGAACCAGCTGATGGGCGCGATCCTGGACGACGGCGCCGACGCGCAGGACGCGGCGCGCGAGTGGCTGGCCGCCAATCCCGATGCGATGGGTCCCTGGCTGGACGGCGTCACCACGCTGGACGGGCAGCCCGGCCTGGATGCCGTGCAGGCCGCCGTCGCCGGATAACAGCCCGTGAAACCGAATATCCTGATCCTCATGGCGGATCAGCTGTCGGGGGTTCTTTTCCCCGACGGCCCCGCCGGTTTCCTGCACACCCCGAACCTGCGGCGACTGGCCGAACGGTCGACCCGGTTCGCGAACACCTATACCGGCAGCCCGCTTTGCGCGCCGGGGCGGGCCAGCTTCATGTCGGGCCAGTTGCCAAGCCGCACGCGGGTCTATGACAACGCGGCGGAATTCGCGTCCGACATCCCGACCTATGCGCATCACCTGCGCCGGGCGGGGTACCACACCTGCCTGTCGGGCAAGATGCATTTCGTCGGCCCTGACCAGTTGCACGGCTTCGAGGAGCGTCTGACCACCGACATCTATCCCGCCGATTTCGGCTGGACCCCGGATTACCGCAAGCCGGGGGAACGGATCGACTGGTGGTACCACAATCTTGGATCCGTCACGGGCGCGGGCGTGGCCGAGATCACCAATCAGCTGGAATATGACGACGAGGTCGCCCATCACGCGACGCGCAAGCTGTACGATCTGGCACGCGGGGCCGACGATCGGCCGTGGTGCCTGACCGTCAGCTTTACCCACCCCCACGACCCGTTCGTGGCGCGGCGCAAGTACTGGGACCTGTACGACGGCATCCCGGAACTGGAGCCGCCGCGGCCGATCCCCTATGACCAGCAGGACCCGCATTCGCAGCGCCTGATGGATGCGTGCGATTGGCGCGGGCTGAAGATCACCGACGATCATATCCGCCGCGCGCGGCAGGGCTATTTCGCCAATATCAGCTATGTCGATGACAAGATCGGCCAGATCCTGGACGTGCTGGAGGCGACGCGCCAGCAGGACACGATCATCCTGTTCCTGTCCGACCACGGCGAGATGCTGGGCGAACGCGGGCTGTGGTTCAAGATGAACTTCTTTGAAGGCTCGGCCCGGGTGCCGCTGATGATCGCCGCGCCGGGCATGGCGCCGGGACGTGTCGACCAGCCGGTCAGCACCATCGACGTGCTGCCGACGCTGTGCGACCTGGCGGGCCTTCCGATGGACGAGATCGCGCCCTGGACCGATGGCCGGTCGCTGGCGCGAGGCGCGCCGCGCAGTCCGGTGCCGATGGAGTATGCCGCCGAAGGCAGCATTGCACCCATGGTCGCCCTGCGCGACGGGCGCTGGAAATACATCGCCTGCGACGCCGATCCGGAAATGCTGTTCGATCTGGACAACGACCCGGCAGAGCGCGTGAACCTGGCCGGCGATCCGGCCCATGCGGCGGTGCTGTCCGATCTTCGTGCACAGGCGGCGCAGCGGTGGGACCTGTCGGCCTATGACGCGCAGGTGCGTCATTCGCAGGCGCGCCGCTGGATCGTGTACGAGGCGTTGCGCAACGGGGCCTATTATCCATGGGACCACCAGCCGCTGCAGCGTGCGTCCGAACGCTACATGCGCAATCACATGGACCTGAACGTGCTGGAGGAAAACCAGCGGTTTCCCCGCGGCGAATAGGAACGGGGGCCGGTCACCCGGCCCCTGATCTGCTTACGCGTCGGTTTTGGCGTCGCGCTTTTCCATGAACTGATCGAATTCCGCCTTGTCCTTAGCCTCGCGCAGCTTGGCCAGGAAGTCGATGAATTCGCGATGCTCGTCCTCCAGCCGCTTCAACGTCTCGGCGCGATAGGCGTCGAAGGCGCTGTTGCCGGTCGACGGCGCGGAATAGCGGGGGGCGGCGGTGCGTTTGCTGCATCCGAACATGCGTTTGCTCCAGATCATGTAGCCCAGAAGGGCCAGGCCCACGGGCCAGACAAAGATGAAACCCAGCACCATGGCGACAAGCCAGGCGGGGCGACCGCGCGCATCCAGCCAGTCGCGACCACGGGCCAGCACATCGGTGATGCGCTGCTGGGTCGTCGCCGGGCGAAGCACGGGGGTTGCGATGGTCATCTGTGGTATCTCCCTATGTTAATGTAAATTACATTTACATAGATGGGCGGCGCGGAGGGTTCCGTCAAGATCGTCGTGCAACAATTCAGTCCTGGATCAGTCCAAGCCCGCGCAGATAGATCAGCGCCCCGCTTTCCAGCATTTCGGACGGCTCGACCGGACTGCGGCAACCGGGCTTGCCGCGGCCGAACAGCTCGACCACGCCGTGGCTCAGCGCCCAGATGTGGTTGGCCACCATGCGGGCAGGCGGGCGGCGGTCTTCGGGCAGGCGGGCGGCCATCGCCTCGGCCGCGGTCACAAGCACGCCCTGCGCCCGCGCAGAGGCGGCCGCCAGATCGACATTGCCCACGACAGAGATGCCGCTTTCGAACATCGCCATGTAGTAACCAGGCCGTTCGGCGGCAAAGTCCAGATAAGTCTGGCCCATGCGCAGGAACGCGGTCAGCGGCCGCGGACGGCCACCGTCGAATGCGGCCTCCAGCCGGGCGGCGAATTCGATGAAGCCCTGGCGCGCGACTTCCTCCAGCAGGTCGTCGCGGCCCTTGAAGTGGCGATAGGGGGCGGCAGGGGACACGCCGGCGCGGCGCGCGGCCTCGGTCAGGGTGAAGGCCTGCGGGCCCTGCTCCTGGACCAGATCGGCGGTCGCCTCGACCAGGGCCTGGCGCAGGTTGCCGTGGTGATAGGACTTGCGGTCGGGGGTGACGGGCGCGGGCACTACATGCCTTCGCCGAAGTAGTCCCCCACAAGCGCCTCCAGTGCGTCCGCCAGGGCCTGCGCCTCGGGGCCGGAGGTGGTCACGCGGATCTGGCTGCCGCGCGGGGCGGTCAGCATCAGCAGACCCATGATGCTGTCGCCAGAGACGGCCATGCCGTCCTTTTCGACCCTCGCCTGCGCGTCATGGCGTTCGACCACATCCACAAACTTGGCGCTGGCCCGGGCGTGCAGGCCCTTGACGTTGATGATCGACAGGTTGCGGGTGATCGCATCGGTCATCGCGGATACCGCCCGCTGTCCAGCGCGGCCTCGGGCGGGACGTTGTAGGAATTGATGTACTTGCGCCCCGCGTCCTTGGCAAAGCCCACCGCGACCGGCACGCTGAGATGCCGCGACTTGGCCAGCTTGACCAGCATCGGCAGGTTGGCGCCGTAGAGGATGGTGCGGTCCTGCACCGCGCAGGCCGGCAGGGACAGGTTCGAGGGAGACCCGCCGAACAGATCGGTCACCAAGACGACGCCGTCGCCCAGATCGACCGCATCCGCGGCCGCCTTGATCTCGGCGGTCTTGGCCGCGCGGTCGTGATCATCCTCGATCGCGACGGCGGCGATACCGACCTGCGGACCCACGACATGTTCGACGGCCGAGAGATACTCTCGGGCCAATCCCCCATGCGCCACTATGACAATACCGATCAACGCGCCTCACCAAGCCCAAAAGACTTCCAAAACACCCCAAACCTCATGACGCCTGCCTTTGCGACGCGCGAGCCTCGCCCGCAGGCGATGCGTCCGCACCAGACTGCAGCGTCATGCCCCGACGCTCCAGTTCCCTGTGCCTTATTGACACCGGCCAGCCCGCATCTGCAAGCGCCAGGGCCATCTTTTCCACCAAAGTGACGGAACGATGCTGTCCCCCGGTACAGCCGAAACCGACCGCCAGGTGCGATTTGCCCTCGTCCATATGGGCGGGCAGAAGAAATTCGACCAGATCCCGGGTCCGCTGAAAGAATTCGGCGAATCGCGGATCGGCGGCTACATGCGCCTGCACGCGGTCGTCGCGACCGTCCAGCGGCCGCAGGTCCGGGTTCCAGTGCGGATTGGCCAGGAACCGACAGTCGAACATCAGGTCCAGGCCCCGCGGCACCCCGCGTTTGTAGCTGAAGGAGTGCAGCGACACGCTGAGCCGCCGGTCGGGGCGCACGTCGAACCACCGCGTCAGCTCGGCCTTGAGGTCATGAGGCGACAGTTCGGTCGTATCGACCAGCACATCGGCCCGCACGCGGATCGGTGCAAGCAGGTCGATCTCAACCAGGACCCCGGCCATCGGCGCCTCATCGGGGGCCAAGGGATGGCGGCGGCGCGTCTCGCTGTAGCGGCGGACCAGGGTATCGGCGTCGCAGTCCAGATACAGCACCTCGGGCGCATAGCCGGGAAGGCGCGTCAGTCGGTCAATCAGCTCGATCACGTTGAAGGCGGAAAAGTCACGATTGCGCACGTCCAGCCCCAAGGCCAGCGGCGTCGGACGCGCGGGTCCGTCCAGCAGACGCGGGATCAGCGACAAGGGCAGGTTGTCGATCGCCTCGAAGCCAAGATCCTCCAGCACGTTGATGGCGGTCGATCGCCCTGCCCCGGACGGCCCGGTGACCAGCACCAGCCGTTGGGCCTCGGGTTCGATGGCGTCGTGGTCCATGCGTCCTTCCCTATGGCGCTGCGCGCGCGGTCATGCCAGCCGTCGGCCCAGCATCAGCTGCCGCAATGCAGCGTAAAGATGGGGGCGATAGGGCCCCAGCACAAGCGAAACCCGGACCCCCAGCCAATCTTGATGGCGCACCTGTGGCAACCGGTCCTCTTCGTCGCGTCCAAGGTCGCAGGCCACGGCCACCGGGACCGGCGCCGACGGCTCTGCCTGAAGGATGCCCACGCCCCGCGCCTCGATGCGTCCCAGCAGCGGCAGTGGCGCCTGCGCCATCAGCCGGCCTGCGGACAGGCGCAGGTCAGTGCGGTCATCGGCGACCAGTGTCGCGCCCACTGCCATCAGCTGCAGCGCCAAGGTGGACTTGCCGGATCCGGACGGTCCCAGGATGACAAGACCACCCCCGTCAAGCGCGACCGTGGTCGCGTGAACCTGCATCATGCGAATCACCTCCAGATCCGATCCTGCCCGAAAACAGGTTAATTTTCCGCCTGTGGCACGGAGTCGCGCCGGCTAAACGGTCCTGATGGCGATAACATTTCATGTTTCCGCTAACTGTTTGCGCTGACTTGTTTCGGGCCGAATCCGCCGTGCTATAGCCCGATGAAACGCCGCACCCCAAGCCACGGAGCCCCCGACATGACCACGCGCGTAAACCCGACCTGCCGACTGGAAGACCAAGGCATCACGGGGCTGGGCCAGGTGCACTACAACCTGCTGGAACCCGCCCTGATGACACAGGCCGTCGCCCGCGGAGAGGGCAAGCTGGGCCTGGGCGGGGCGTTCCTGGTCTCGACCGGCGCGCATACCGGCCGCTCGCCCAAGGACAAGTTCGTCGTCCGCACCTCGTCGGTCGAGAACAGCATCTGGTGGGACAACAACAAGCCGATGGACCCGGCGGCGTTCGATCTGCTGCATGCCGACATGCTTCAGCACATGAAGGGTCGCGACTATTTCGTGCAGGACCTGTTCGGCGGTGCGGATGCCGATAACCGCCTGGACGTGCGCGTGGTGACCGAGCTTGCCTGGCACGGGCTGTTCATCCGCCACCTTCTGCGCCGGCCCCAGGCCGACGAGCTGGCGACCTTCACGCCCGAATTCACCATCATCAACTGCCCCGGCTTCAAGGCCGATCCCGCGCGTCACGGCTGCCGGTCCGAGACGGTGATCGCGATGAACTTCGACAAGAAGCTGATCTTGATCGCCAACACCGCCTATGCGGGCGAGAACAAGAAATCGGTCTTCACGCTGCTGAACTACCTGCTGCCGGAAAAGGGCATCATGCCGATGCACTGCAGCGCCAACCACGCGCCGGGAAATCCCGATGACAGCGCGATCTTCTTTGGTCTGTCGGGCACCGGCAAGACCACCCTGTCGGCCGATCCGTCGCGCGTCCTGATCGGCGACGACGAACATGGCTGGTCCGACACCGGCATCTTCAACTTCGAGGGTGGCTGCTACGCCAAGACGATCAACCTTTCGGCCCAAGCCGAACCTGAGATCCACGCGACCACCAGCCGCTTCGCGACCGTGATCGAGAACATGGTCTTCGACCCCGAGACGCTAGAGCTTGACTACGAGGACAACTCGATCACCGACAACATGCGCTGCGCCTATCCGCTGGAGGCGATCAGCAACGCGTCCCAGACCAGCCTTGGCGGGCATCCCAAGAACGTCATCATGCTGACCTGCGACGCCTATGGCGTGCTGCCCCCGATCGCGCGGCTGACGCCTGCACAGGCGATGTATCACTTCCTGTCGGGCTTCACCTCCAAGACGCCGGGCACCGAGGTCGGCGTGACCGAGCCGATCCCAACCTTCTCGACCTGCTTCGGTGCGCCCTTCATGCCCCGCCGCCCCGAGGTCTATGGCAAGCTGCTGCAGGAAAAGATCGCCCAGCACGGCGCATCCTGCTGGCTGGTGAACACCGGCTGGACCGGGGGTGCCTTCGGCACGGGCAAGCGCATGCCCATCGCCGCCACCCGCGCCCTGCTGGCCGCCGCCCTGGACGGCAGCCTGAACACGGTGCAGTTCCGCCGCGATCCGAACTTTGGCTTCGACGTGCCGGTCAGCGTCCCCGGCGTCAGCCCTGTCCTTCTGGACCCGCGCCAGACCTGGGCCGACCCGGCCGCCTATGACGCCCAGGCCAAGAAGCTGGTGCAGATGTTCTGCGACAACTTCGCCCAGTATCTTGACGCGATCGACGATGAGATCCGCGCTGCAGCCATCGGCTGAACGACATGACGGCCCCCACGCGGGGCCGTCGCTCTATTCTATCGCAGCGATCGACAGGCTTCGGCTTCAGTACTCATATCCGGCAGAGCTTGTCCTTAACCTTATTGATACGACCGCTAGCCCAGAGACACCTCGTCCCTTGCAATCGTGCTGTTACCTTTGGTCTCAACCAAACTGGGTCCAACCCGACCCGATCAATTGACGCGGTGATTGTAACGGTAAGACAGCATGAGCTACGTCCGGTCCCAGCCACGTGACATGGCATCCATTTTGGCAGGCGCGCCTCCCACCTGCGCAGCAGAAGCGACATCTTTGACGTAGCAAGCACGCGGCCAGACTGGTCGTAGCTCCTACATCCTATTGATGGAACACGATACCGCGGAAAGCGGACAAGTGAATAGGCTTGCCTTACTCACTTTTGACAAATGGAATAGCCCGTACGCGGCATGCTTCGCTAATCGTCATTACAGCGGTTGAGGCACTGCCGACAGGTCCTTGCAGTTGAGAGCGAATTTGGGCGCCCTTCGCAATGAATAGCGGTTTCAAAGTTCGTCCCACTTACCCTAAGCAAAGAACTAGGTCTAAGGCGCAAAAGTTAGCATCCGCCTTCCTTTGCATTCGGATGCCGATGCAGAGCACCGGACCGAACCTGCCCCGCCCTCGTGGGGCAGGTTCAAGTGTCGCCGGGCGGCCCTTGGCCGCCCGTCAATCAGGTCACAGTCCCAGGCAGTGGCGCATGATCGCCTTCTGCGCGTGCAGGCGGTTTTCGGCCTCGTCCCAGATGACGGATGCGGGGCCGTCCATGACGGCACTGGTCACCTCGTCCTCGCGGTGCGCGGGCAGGCAATGCATGAACAGCGCATCCGGCCGCGCCTGCGCCATCAGGGCCTCGTTGATCTGATAGCCGCGCAGCTGATTGTGGCGCCGCTCCTTGGCCGATTGCGGGTCGTGCATGCTGACCCAGGTGTCCGTCACGACCAGGTCGGCACCGATGACGGCCCGCGCCGGATCGCGCTCGATGGTGACGGGACGCCCTTGGGATGCCGCATAGTCGAGGCAGGCCGCTTCGGGATCCAGCGGCGGCGGGCCGGTGAAGGTCAGATCGAAGCAGAACTGCCCCGCCGCGTGGGCAAAGCTTGCGAACACGTTGTTGCCGTCGCCCGACCAGACGACCTTCTTGTCAGCGATGGGGCCGCGATGTTCCTCGAAGGTCATCACGTCGGCCATGATCTGGCATGGATGCGTGCGGTTCGTCAGCCCGTTGATCACCGGAACGGTCGCATGCTCGGCCATCTCCAGCAGCGTCGCCTCCTCGAAGGTCCGGATCATGATCAGGTCGACATAGCGGGACAGCACGCGCGCGGTGTCGGCGATGGTTTCGCCATGACCCAGCTGCATCTCCGAGCCCGACAAGATCATCGTCTGCCCGCCCAGCTGGCGCACGCCGACATCGAAGCTGACCCGCGTGCGGGTCGAAGGCTTTTCGAAGATCAGCGCGACCATGCGGCCGGCCAGCGGCTGTTCGTCATCGGGACTGCCCTTGGGGCGGCCGTTGCGAGCGGCCTTCATCGCGTGGGCGCTGTCGATGATGCTGCGCAGGGCGGTGCGGTCGGTGGTGTGGATATCCAGGAAATGGGTCATCGTCTTGGTCTTTCGGCTTTTCTCCAGCAAGCCCCGCCGGGCAGGCCGGGTCAAGGGCGGATCGGGCTTTCCGCGCCCCCGCAGGGGTCGCGCCCGACCGGGCCGGAGAAGATGGGTATTTGGGCAAAGAAGAAGGGCTCGTTCGCCTCATCGGAGGCGGGTCATCACGCGGACGGGCCGACCTTGCGCGTCCAGGCGGTGATCGTCGCCCGCAAAGCCCGCCTTGCGGTAGGCGGCGATGGCGCGCTGATTTTCGGGGGCGGGATCGATCGCCAGGGTCGAACAGTCCAGCAGCAGCAAATCGCCCAGGGCGCGCAGCCATGCGCCGCCCTGCCCCACCCCGTCAGGCCCGGAAAATACGTCCAGCACCACGGCATCCACCGGAAGCCCCGCGAAATGCGGCGCGGGCCAGTGATGAGCCGGATAGGATTGCGCATAGGCCAGGGCAGCGCCGTTCCGCACCACGATCATCTGTCGCATCACCCGGTGCCCCAGATCGTCGCGGATCAGGGCGATCTGGCGATCGGGGCCGGGCCACCATGCAGCGACCTCCGGCTGGGCCAGCCATCTGGCCAGCACGGGCAGGTCGTCCCCGGTAACCGGCCTGAAGGCGTATTCAGCCATCCAGGCTGGCGGCTGCCCTGTCCAGGCGCGCCACGGCCTCGGCGATCTCATCTTCGGTGATGTTCAGCGGCGGCAGCAGGCGCAGCGTGTCATCTGCGGCGGGCACGGTCAGCAGATGCTGATCATAGGCCGCACGGACCAGATCGGTCGGCGCGACGCGGCATTTCAGGCCCAGCATCAGCCCCTGCCCCCGCACGCCCTCGAAGATCTGCGGATGGGCGGCGACCAGCCCCTCCAGCTTCTGGCGGAACAGGGCGGCCTTGCGGTTGACCTCGGCCAGGAAGGCCGGATCGGCCACGATCTGCATCACGCGCGCGCCGACCGCGCAGGCCAGCGGGTTGCCGCCATAGGTGGAGCCGTGCGTCCCTGCGACCATGCCCGCGGCCGCGCCTTCCGTCGCCAGCACCGCGCCCAGGGGAAAGCCCCCGCCAATGCCCTTGGCGACCATCATGATGTCGGGCGCGATCCCGGCATATTCATGCGCGAACAGACGACCTGTCCGGCCCATGCCGCATTGCACCTCGTCCAGGACCAGCAGCGCGCCGGTCCGGTCGCACAGCTCGCGCAGCCCCTGAAGGCAGGCGTCGGGCAGCGGACGGATGCCGCCCTCGCCCTGCACGGGCTCGACCATGATCGCGGCGGTGCGGTCGGTGACTGCGGCCTTAAGCGCCTCGTGATCGCCGAAGGGCAGCGTGCGGAACCCCGGCATCAGCGGGCCAAAGCCCTTGACCATCTTCTCGGACCCTGCCGCCGCGATGGCCCCGGTCGAGCGTCCGTGGAACGCGCCGGAAAAGGTCAGGGTCTCGATCCGGTCCGGGTCGCCCGCGTGGTCCCAATGCTTGCGCACCATCTTGATGGCCAGTTCGGCCGCCTCGGTGCCGGAATTGGTGAAGAACACCGTGTCCGCGAAGGTGTGTTCGACCAGCAGGTCGGCCAGACGCTCCTGCTCGGGGATCTGGTACAGGTTCGACACGTGCCAGATCCGGCCCGCCTGTTCGGTCAGCGCGGCGACCAGATCGGGATTGGCATGGCCCAGCACGTTCACCGCGATGCCCGCGCCCAGGTCCAGGTATCGCGTCCCGTCGGCGGTGACGGCCCAGGCGCCTTCGCCGCGTTCGAACGCCAGGGGGGCGCGATTATAGGTCGGCAGGACGTGCGGGATCATGGCAAGGCTCCGGCGATGGAAGGGGAATGGCGGAAACGGCAACAGGGACGCGGGCCCGCGAAGGGGCCGGCGTCAGCGTCGCGAACGGGTGGTGCGTCGTTTCGTCATGGCGCGAAGGATGCGCAGCTTTGCCTGTCAAGGCAAGCGCTAATCAGGCCTTCATGCGATAGCCCGACCGCAGCCACCGCCACGCCAGATACAGCACGCCCGCGACGACGCCCGCGCAGATCAGCGCGCCGCGCCAGACGGGCGCATCGCTGACTCCGGTCACGCCATAGCGCGCGCCGTCGATCAGGTAGAAGATCGGGTTCCAGTGCGACAGCGTGCTGAACGGCTGCGGCAGCGCCTGCACCGAATAGAAGGTGCCCGACAGGAACGACAGCGGCGTGATGATGAAATTGGTGATCGCCGCCATCTGGTCGAACTTCTGCGCCATGATCCCTGCCAGGATGCCCAGGCCGCCCAGCATCAGCGCGGCCAGCAGCACGAACAGCGCCGCCCAGCCCGGATGCGCGATGCCGCGCCCGGTGACCAGCACCATGCCGGTCCCGATGACCGTGGCCACCAGCCCGGCGCGCACCACCGACCCGGCCAGATAGCCGGCCAGCAGCTCTCCGGCGGACAGGGGCGGCATCAGCGTGTCGACGATGTTGCCCTGCACCTTGGCCGCGGTGATCGAGCTGGAAGTGTTCGCGAAGGCGTTCTGGATGACCGTCATCATCAGGATGCCCGGCCCCAGGAAGACCAGGTAGGGCAGGCCCATGATCTGCCCCCGCCCCTGCCCCAGGGCCATCGCGAACACCACCACGAACAGGCCCGCCGTCATCAGCGGCGCGAATATCGTCTGCTGCCAGACGGCCATGAAGCGCATGACCTCGCGCCGCGCCAGCGTACGCAGGCCCAGCCAGTTGACGCGGCCAAAGCGGCGCACGCCCATGGCGGGGCTGTCGGAAAGCGGGGGCAGGCCGGGCATTGTGGGCGGGGTCATCTGGCGGTCCTTGAATTTCTGCGCTTCGGCGGCTAAATCTCGGCATCCCGTATGTGACGGGACCAATCGCAGGTTACAAGATGGGGCGGCAGGTCAGACCCGCCCGGAAAGGCTGCCATGTCCTGGACGGATGATCGCGTCGAGACACTGAAACGCATGTGGTCCGAGGGCCAGTCGGCCAGCGCCATCGCCAAGGAACTGGGCGGCGTGACCCGCAACGCGGTGATCGGCAAGGTCCATCGCCTGGGGCTGTCGAACCGCACCGAGGAGCCCGAAGCCGCAGCCCCAGCCCCCGCCCCCGCCCCCGCACCGGAACCGGTCGCCCGCGAAAAGCCCGCGGCTCCCCGTGCGGTCCCGCAGCCAGCGACGGCCCCTCTGCGCCCCGAACCCGCGCCCGAGCCCGTGGCGGTCCAGCCCGAGCCGGAACCCGAACCCAGCACGCAACCGGCCTTCGTGCCCGTTCCCCGCCGCCCGATCGTGCCGGCGGGACAGCCTTTGCCGCCCCAGCCTTCGGCCAACGAGATCTCTCCCGAAGCCTTGGCCTCGGTCCGCGAGGTCGAGAAGCGCGCCAAGAAACTGACCCTGATGGAACTGACCGAGCGGACCTGCAAATGGCCCATCGGCGATCCGGCAACCGACAAGTTCTGGTTCTGCGGCCTGCCGTCGGTCGCGGGAAAACCCTATTGCGAGGCGCATGTCGGCGTCGCGTTCCAGCCGATGTCCTCGCGCCGCGACCGTCGCCGCTGATCGCTTTCGGGCGGGCCGCAAAGGTCCGCCCGGTCCCGACCCGCCCTTGCCATCCCCGTAAGCGCGCCTTACTGCGGTCCTGTTATGTGATGATATATCATTCCATGATTCGTCATGTCTATAGAAGGACCGCCCCATGCCCCTCCGCTCGCCCCTCCCCGCCAGTCTGCTGATCGCTGCGACGCTTGCCCTGACCGGGCCTGCGCTGGCCCAGGACAGTGCCGCCCCAGCCGCGCATGACAACTCCCACGACCATGACCATGACCATGATCACGCGCACGATCACGCCCATGCCCGCAGCTCCGAGGCACAGGCCATCTATGACGGCTATTTCGACGACGATCAGGTCAAGGACCGCCCCCTGTCCGACTATGCGGGCGACTGGCAGTCGGTCTATCCCCTGCTGCAGGACGGCACCCTGGCGCCGGTCATGGACCGCAAGGCCCAGAAGGGCGACCAGACCGCCGAGGAATACAC
Source organism: Paracoccus sp. S4493 (assembly GCF_000967735.1). Lineage (NCBI taxonomy): Bacteria > Pseudomonadati > Pseudomonadota > Alphaproteobacteria > Rhodobacterales > Paracoccaceae > Paracoccus > Paracoccus sp. S4493. Next base: position 37,749 of record NZ_JXYF01000064.1, on the reverse strand, counting down.
CGCCTATTACCGGACCGGCTATGCCACCGATACGGACCGCATCACCATCGAGGGTGACGTTGTGACGTTCTACAGCGACGGCACGCAGGTGTCGGGCACCTATGCCGATGACGGGCACGAGATCCTGACCTATGCCCGCGGCAACCGCGGCGTCCGTTTCATCTTTGCCAAGACAGCCGGCGACGCGGGCGCACCCGCCTTCATCCAGTTCAGCGACCATGGGATCGCCCCGGCCCGCGCCGACCACTTCCACCTGTATTGGGGCGACGACCGCGCCGCCCTGCTGGAGGAGGTGACGAACTGGCCCACCTACTATCCCGCCGACATGACCCCCGCCCAGATCGTGGACGAGATGCTGGCCCATTGACGACCTGTGCACGCCCGGTGCGCCGGGCGTGCGCACCGCTTTTCATCACGGCGCAACAGGGCTAGAGATGCGCGACCCCGAAAGGACGCATGCCATGGCCCGCCACCTGATCACCTCTGCCCTGCCCTATATCAACGGCATCAAGCATCTGGGGAACCTCGTCGGTTCACAGCTGCCCGCCGACCTCTATGCCCGCTATCTGCGGGCGCGGGGCCACGAGGTCATGTTCATCTGCGCCACCGACGAACACGGCACCCCGGCCGAACTGGCCGCCGCCAAGACCGGAGAGGCCGTGGCCGACTATTGCGCCCGGATGCATGGCGTCCAGACCGCGCTGGCAGACGGGTTCGGGCTGTCCTTCGATCATTACGGCCGCTCCTCCAGCGACCGCAACCGCGCCCTGACCCAGCATTTCGCGGGCCGCCTGGCCGACCAGGGCTATATCCGCGAGGTCGTCGAGAAGCAGGTCTTCTCCCATGCCGACAACCGTTTCCTGCCGGACCGCTACATAGAGGGCACCTGCCCCAACTGCGGCTATGACAAGGCGCGCGGCGATCAGTGCGAAAACTGCACCAAGCAGCTGGACCCGACAGACCTGATCAACCCGCGCAGCGCGATCTCGGGCAGCACCGACCTGGAGGTACGCGAGACCAAGCACCTGTACCTGCGCCAGTCCGCGCTGAAGGGCGACATCGCCGCCTGGATCGACGCCAAGACCGACTGGCCGATCCTGACGACCTCGATCGCGCGCAAATGGCTGAACGACGGCGACGGGCTGCAGGACCGCGGCATCACCCGCGACCTGGACTGGGGCGTGCCGGTGAAGCGGGGCGACCAGGACTGGCCGGGGATGGAGGGCAAGGTCTTCTATGTCTGGTTCGACGCGCCCATCGAATATATCGGCGCGACCGCCGAATGGGCCGATGCGGCGGGCGCCGACGATGCCGCATGGCGCCGCTGGTGGCGCCTGGACCAGGGCGCCGAGGACGTGACCTATACCCAGTTCATGGGCAAGGACAACGTGCCCTTCCATACCCTGTCCTTCCCCGCGACCCTGATCGGTTCGGGCGAGCCGTGGAAGATGGTCGATTATATCAAGTCCTTCAATTACCTGACCTATCAGGGCGGACAGTTCAGCACATCGCAGGGGCGCGGTGTGTTCATGGATCACGCTCTGGAGATCCTGCCGGCGGACTACTGGCGCTGGTGGCTGCTGTCCCACGCCCCCGAATCCGGCGACAGCGAGTTCACCTGGGAGAATTTCCAGCAATCCGTGAACAAGGACCTGGCCGACGTGCTGGGCAACTTCGTCAGCCGCATCACCAAGTTCTGCCGCGCCAAGTTCGGCGAGGCCGTTCCCGAAGGCCCGGCCTGGGGCCCTTCCGAACTGGCGCTGATCGACACGCTGACCGCCCGCGTCCGTGCCTATGAGGCGAATATGGAGGCGATGGAGGTCCGCAAGGCCGCCGCCGAGCTGCGCGCCATCTGGGTGTCGGGCAATGAATACCTGCAATCGGCCGCGCCCTGGACGGTGTTCAAGACCGACCCCGACCAGGCGGCGATGCAGGTGCGCATGGGCCTGAACCTGATCCGCCTTTATGCGGTCCTGTCGCAGCCCTTCATCCCCTTTGCATCGGCCGCGATGCTGCAGGCGATAGACGCGCAGGATGCGGGCTGGCCCGACGACGTGGCGCAGGCCCTGCAGGCGCTGGCCCCCGGCCATGCCTTCACCGTCCCCGAGGTGATGTTCGCCAAGATCAGCGACGAGGACCGAGAGGCCTGGGCCGCCCGCTTCCAGGGCGTCCGCGCCTGACTGTCGCATTCGTGCCACAGGGGCGCAGGGGGTGGGCGCAGGCCTTGTCCCCCGCGCCCACCCGCCGTAAAGGCGACTGAATTACCCAGGTAATCGGCTTTTCCCTCTGGCCACGACCCCAGGCAGCATGTCCCCTCCGACCCCGAGGCCCATGATGCCCAAGACCCCCTCCCTTCGCGCGACATTCCTGATGCTGACCGCCCTGACCGCGCCGGCATTGGCCCAGGACACGGCCCCCATCCTGCTGGACGAGATCGTGATCACCGCGTCCGGGTTCGAACAGAACGTCGCCGACGCCCCTGCCAGCATCTCGGTCATTTCCGGAGAGGAGCTGGCGCGGCGCAACATCACCAGCCTGTCGGACGCGCTGCGCGGGGTGCAGGGCGTGGCCACAACGGGCGTCGCCAACGAACAGGACATCACCATCCGCGGCCTGTCGGGCCAGTACACGCTGATCCTGGTCGACGGCAAACGTCAGGGCACGCGCGAATCGCGCACCAACGGCAGCGCCGGGATCGAGCAGAACTGGATTCCTCCCGTCGCCGCCATCGACCGGATCGAGATCGTTCGCGGCCCTATGTCGTCGCTGTACGGATCGGACGCGATGGGCGGCGTGGTCAACGTCATCACTAAGCCAGTCGCCGACCGCTGGACCGGGTCGGTCACGGCCGAGGCCACCCTGCCCCAGGACGGCGACGACGCGTCCTCGCGCCAGCTGTCCTTCTATGGCAGCGGGCCGGTCGCTGCGGACCGGTTGGGCCTGCAGGTCTGGGGGCGCCGCCTCGACCGGTCCGAATCGCGGGTCGTCGACGGGCTGCGCGACCGCGAACTGACCGACCTGTCGGCACGGCTCAGCTGGACGCCCGACCCCGATCACACCGTCCACCTGGAGGGCGCGCGCACCCGGATCCAGGATCTGGGCCGCGCGAGCCGCACCATCGCGCCCGTCGATTTCCGCGGCACGCCGCAGAACGACAGCCTGCAGGACAACACCCGCGACCGCGCGGCCCTGTCCTATGCCGGGCAGTGGGGCAATGTGGCGGCCGACCTGTCGGTCCTGCGCGAAGTGGGCCAGCGCAAGACGGCATCTGGCAATGGCGCGCTGGTCGCAGGCGACCGCGCGCCGGAGGTCACGAACACCGTCTATGACGCGAAATTCACCGCGCCGCTGGAATGGCAGGGCAGCCATACGCTGGTCTTTGGCGGGCAGGTGAACCGCACGGGGCTGCGCGATCAGAACCCCGGCTTGGGCGACGGGCGGACCTATTCCTTTGCGACCTCGCAGCGCGCGGTGTTCCTGGAGGACGAATGGCGCCTGCGCGACGATCTTGCCCTGACCCTTGGGGCGCGGCTGAACGATCATGCCGAATACGGCAGCAACCTGACCCCGCGCGCCTATGCGGTGTGGAACGCGACGCAGGGCCTGACCCTCAAGGGGGGCGTGTCGACGGGGTTCCGCGCGCCGGATCTGCGCTCCGTCGTGCCGGGCTATTTCTACACCACCGAACGGGGCGCAGGCGCGATCGTCTCTAACCCCGGCCTGCAGCCAGAGGAAAGCACCAGCTATGAGCTGGCGGCACTTTACGATGCGCCGACGTGGCAGGTGGGTGCGACGCTGTTCCGCACCGATTTCGACGACAAGATCGAAAGCGCCCGCACCGACGACCAGGTCGTGATCGGCGGCACCAGCTTCAACCGATGGGAATGGTACAATGTCGGGCGCGCCCGCCTGCAGGGGGTAGAGTTGACCGCGGACTGGGACGCCACCCCCGACCTAACGCTGCGCGCCAGCTACAGCTTCACCGACAGCGAACAGCGGACCGGCGATTTCGCGGGCCTGCCGCTGGACCGTACGCCGCGCCATCAGGCCAGCGTGACCGCCGATTGGGTCACCCCCGTCGCGGGGTTGGGGGCCTGGGGGTCGGTGATCTATCACGGCCGGGAAACAGCCGCCGGAGCCCGCATCGGCACCAACGGCCGACCGGTGGCCTTCGACGCGGACGGGACAGCCATCGCCTATGAATACGGGTCCTACCTGACGGTGGACCTGGGGGCGGATTATCAGCTGACCGACCGGGTCAGCCTGAACGGCGCGATCTACAATCTGCTGGACCGCGACATCACCATGGCCGCCAACAACACCGAGGGCGAGGGCCGCCGCCTGTGGCTGGGCGTGACCTCGAACTTCTAGGGGGATGCGCCCGGCCGGTGGACTTTCCCCGGCCGGGCGTGTTCAAACGGGGCACCATCCAGCCGGAGAGCCCCATGACCCATTGCATCCTGATCGGAGCCCCCGTGGACGAGGGCCAGCGCCGCCCCGGCTGCCTGATGGGCCCCGCCGCGTATCGCACCGCGGGCCTGGCCGCGACCCTGTCCACCTTGGGCCACACGGTCGAGGATCGCGGCGACGTCACGCCGGACCCGTTGGGCGACCATCGCTGCGCCAACCCCGCCGTGCATCACCTGCCTGAAACGATCGCCTGGACCGGCGCCCTGCGAAAGGCCACCCAGGACGCCCTGCCGCATGGCATGCCGATCATCATGGGGGGCGATCATTCGCTGGCCCTGGGCACCGTCGCAGGGGTCGCTGCGCATGCCGCCGCGCAGGGCCGCGCGCAGTTCGTGATCTGGCTGGACGCGCACAGCGATTTTCACACCGTCGCCACCACCACATCTGGAAACCTGCATGGCACGCCGATGGCCTATGCCAACGGGCTGGACGGTTTCGACCCCTTCCCGCCCTTCCCCGCCCCCATCCCGGGCGAAAACATCTGCATGTTCGGCATCCGCAGCGTGGACCCCGCCGAACTGGCCCTGATGCAGCCCACGGACATCACCGTAAACGACATGAGGGTGCTGGACGAACAGGGCATCGTGGCCCCGCTGCGGGCCTTTCTGGACCGCGTGCGCGCGGCCGACGGCCTGTTGCATGTCAGCCTGGACGTGGATTTCCTGGACCCCTCGATCGCGCCCGCGGTCGGGACCACGGTGCCCGGCGGCGCGACCTTCCGCGAGGCGCATCTGGTGATGGAGCTGCTGCACGAATCGGGGCTGGTCACATCGCTGGACCTGGTCGAGTTGAACCCGTTCCTGGACGAACGCGGCCGGACCGCAAAATTGATGGTCGATCTGGTCGGCAGCCTGATGGGCCGCAAGGTCTTTGACCGCCCGACCCGCAGCTATGGATAAGGGGCGGACCACCGGCCCGCCCCCTTTCATTCCGATCCTGAACGGCTGAGGCCTACCAGACCTTGGCTTCGCGGTCATAGAACCGCTGCGCCGCCGCCTCGACGAACGCCGCCGGGTCCAGCTTGGTCACGCCCTTGTCGGGCTGCACCCCGGCCGCCGCCAGCAGCTTGGCGCTGGCATCGTCGGCGCCGATCGCCTTCAGATGCGCAAAGGCATCCGACACGAAGTCGACCGCGGGCTTGAACTTGGCCAGCTTGGCCGCGTCATCGGCGCCGATGACCAGCGCCACCGCATCGAACAGGACCGAAGGCGATCCCGCCAACTGCGCCTCGGCCTTGCCACGCTCCTTGGCGATCAGCATGACGGTGCCGCCCTGGGCCTCGACCGCGTCGCGCAGCGCATCGACCTTGGCTTGATCCCCACCGTCGCCGATCAGGATGCCGACCTTGCGACCCTTCAGGCTGTGCTTGGCCTGCTTCATGATCGACAGCGCATCCGAAGGTGCCATGTCGATCGGTTCGCGCATGGGCGTCGCGGCATCGGGCAGATCCTCGGCCAGACCCTCGGCCACGGTCTCGGCCAGATCCTCGTCGATGACCCGCAGGTGACCCAGAACACGCTGGATCACGTGGCCAAGGCCGACCTTGGACAGTTCGAACGTGATCGCATCGGCGATGTGGGTCTGCTCGACCTCGGTCTGGCTGCGATAGAACAGCCGTGCCTGGCTGTAATGGTCACCGAACAGGTCCGCCCTCACGCGTAGCTTTTCGTCCGGCTGGTTGCCCAGGTCGGTCATGTCCTTGTAGGTCGCGAAGCCTTGGTCGGTGGCGCGGGGGCCCGGCTCCTCTCCGGCCTGATCCAGGCTGTTCGGCTCATAGTTGGCGCGGCCTTTGGGCACCGCCATCTGCATCATGCCGTCGCGCTGAAAGTTGTGCATCGGGCATTTCGGCGCATTGACCGGGATCTGGTGGAAGTTCGTGGTGCCAAGTCGCGACTTCTGGGTGTCCATATAGCTGAACAGCCGTCCCTGCAGCAGCGGGTCGTCGGAAAAGTCGATGCCGGGCACGACGTTCGTCGGCAGGAAGGCCACCTGCTCTGTCTCGGCAAAGAAGTTGTCGGGGTTCCGGTCCAGCACCATGCGGCCGACGATGCGGACAGGAATGTCCTCCTCGGGGATCAGCTTGGTCGCGTCCAGGACGTCATAAGGCTGCTTGGCGGCCCATTCCGCGTCAAAGGTCTGGATGCCCAGTTCCCATTCCGGGAAGTCGCCCGAATCAATGGCCTCCCACAGGTCCTGGCGGTGATAGTCCTGGTTCGCGCCGGCGGTCTTGACGGCCTCGTTCCAGACCTGGCTCTGCAGGCCCAGCTTGGGCTTCCAGTGGAACTTGACGAAGGTCGACTTGCCCTGGGCGTTGACCAGGCGGAACGTGTGAACGCCGAACCCCTCGATCATGCGCAGGCTGCGCGGGATCGCTCGGTCGGACATCGCCCACATGATCATGTGCATGGATTCCGGCATCAGCGATACGAAATCCCAGAAGGTGTCGTGGGCGCTGGCGGCCTGCGGATAGCCCTTGTCTGCCTCCATCTTGACCGAATGGACCAAGTCGGGAAACTTGATGGCGTCCTGGATGAAGAACACCGGAATGTTGTTGCCGACCAGGTCCCAGTTGCCTTCTTGGGTGTAGAACTTGACAGCAAAGCCCCGCACGTCGCGCGGCGTGTCGACGCTGCCTGCGCCGCCGGCCACGGTCGAGAAGCGCACGAAGACCGGCGTCTTGCCCGGATTGGCCAGAACGCCCGCGCGAGTCAGTTCTGGGATCGGGTTGGTGCATTCGAAATAGCCGTGCGCACCCGAACCGCGGGCGTGGACGATCCGCTCCGGAATGCGTTCATGGTCGAAATGGAAGATCTTTTCGCGAAGGACAAAGTCCTCCAGCAGGGTGGGACCGCGGGCCCCGGCCTTCAGGCTGTTCTGGTTGTCGGAAATCGGGACCCCGTGATTGGTAGTCAGGGCCTCGCCGCCGGTCTGGTGGGTCTCTCCACCGTTGCCGCGTGTCTCGCTGATGCTGGACATGACGTCCTCCTGTGCTGGCGCGTTGCCTGTCCAACCAAGGCCGACGAAAACAGTTCCTGATTCGGGGGGCTATGTTTTGTTCACCCGCTTGCCCTGCGCCGCGCAGCCTGCGATACGCAGGAGTGATGATGATGCGGACGTGGCGAAATCGGTAGACGCAGCAGACTTTGACAATTGGAGTGCCCGGCCGGGAAACCGCTGGTGCAGAACCGCTCAAATTCGGGGAAAGCTGTGGGGCCCCGGCCCCGTGCCAATCCCGAGCCAAGCCCCGGACACGGGGAAGGTGTAGAGACTAGACGGGCGGCGCCTAACGTCCTTGCGGACCATGGCGAAGGGATAGTCCAGACCACGAACGGGGCATCGCACCCCCGGCGGCGAAAGTCGAAGTGGTACGAAAATCTGTTTTCCGAACGGAAGTGCGGGTTCAAGTCCCGCCGTCCGCACCATCATCGCGTCATGCGGCACCGGCGCTGTCAGGCCCCGGTGCACGCGGGATCACGTCTCGACTTGGGCCGGCTCGCGCGGTGGGCGGCCGATGATGTCGCGCAGCGCGTCCAACTCTATGAAGTTGTCGGCCTGGCGGCGCAGGTCGTCGGCGATCATCGGTGGCTGGCTGCGGATCGTGGACACGACCGACACCCGGACCCCCTGACGCTGAAGCGATTCGACCAGCGGCCGGAAATCGCCGTCGCCGGAAAACAGGACCGCGTGATCCATCCGCGGGGCCAGTTCCATCGCATCGACGGTCAGTTCGATGTCCATGTTGCCCTTGACCTTGCGGCGGCCCAGGGCGTCGATGTATTCGCGCGCCGGCTTGGTCACGACGCAGAAACCGTTGTAATGCAGCCAGTCCACCAGCGGACGGATCGGGGAATATTCCTCGCCCTCGATCAGGGCGGTATAGTAATAGGCACGCATCAGCTTGCCGCGGCGATCGAATTCCTGGCGCAGCAGCTTGTAGTCGATATCAAAGCCCAGTGCCTTCGCGGCAGCATAAAGATTGGCCCCGTCTATGAAGATTGCCAATCGGTCGTCTTTGTAAAACATGGATGTTGCCTTTGATGAACCCGGTCCTTCACGGCACAAGCGCGGGCCAGGGTGAGGGACCTGAGATGCGCGGGCCCATGCCATGGACCTGTAAGGAAAGAGGAAAGCGTGGTTAACCTGTCTTTTGGTATCGTTGCTTTTGGGGCCAACCTTCCCCTGTCGGATCAGGACCCCGTAACGACCCTGTGCACGACGATGGGCATTCTGCACAGCGCCCCGGGCATTTCAATCACCGCGATCAGTCGCATCTGGCGGACTCCCGCCATGCCTGCGGGATCGGGGCCCGATTTCGCCAATACGGTGGCGCTGATCGCCACGTCCCTGGACGCACCGCAGGTCCTTGAGACGCTGCACGCGATCGAGGCAGAGCATGGCCGCGACCGCAGTACGGGCCGGTGGTCGGCACGCGTCCTGGACCTGGACCTGATCGCGCTGGACGACCGGATCGAACCTGATGCGGGCCATCTGCGCGACTGGATGGATCTGTCCCCCGACCGCCAGGGGGTGCAGGTGCCCGACCGGCTGATCCTGCCCCATCCGCGGATGCAGGACCGCGCGTTCGTCCTGGCCCCCCTGGCCGAGATCGCGCCGGACTGGCGTCATCCGCTGACCGGGCTCAGCGTCGCGGCGATGCTGGAGGCGCTTGGACCCCGCGCGCTGGACGGAATGACGCCGGTCGAATCCCCAGGTTTTCCTTGACAATCGGCACTGTGGCGACCATCAGTCCGGTTCGCCCCGAATGTCCGATTCGCAACTGCACAGGTGATCCATGGCCCGCGTAACGGTCGAAGACTGCGTCGACAAGGTTCCCAACCGCTTTGATCTGGTGATGCTCGCCTCGCATCGCGCCCGAGAGATCGCGGCTGGCAGCGCCCCCACCGTCGATCGTGACAACGACAAGAACCCGGTGGTCGCCCTGCGCGAAATCGCCGAAGAGACCCAGCCCGTCGACGATCTGCGCGAGCGGATGATCGAATCGACCCAGACCCAGATCGAGGTCGACGAGCCCGAGGAGGACGCCATGGCCCTGCTGCTGGGCGCCGAGGTCGATCGCCCCAAGCCGTCCGACGAGGAATCCGAGGAACGGATGCTGCGCATGATGCTGGAAGCCAACCAGCGCGCCTGACACGGTCACACTGCAGAGGTCTTCGACACCATCATGATCGACGTCGAAGACCTGCTGGCCCTTGTCCGCAACTACAACCCGCGCAGCAACTGCACCTTGATCCGCGATGCCTATGAATACGGCATGCGCATGCACGAGGGCCAGTTCCGCCATTCCGGCGAACCCTATTTCACCCATCCCATCGCCGTCGCCGCCATCCTGACCGAGATGCGGCTGGACGACGCGACCATCGTGACCGCGCTGCTGCACGACACGATCGAGGACACGCGATCGACCAAGGACGAGGTCGTCGGCATGTTCGGCGCGGAAATCGCCGAACTGGTCGACGGGGTCACCAAGCTGACCAACCTGGAACTGTCCAGCACCCAGTCCAAGCAGGCCGAGAACTTTCGCAAGCTGTTCATGGCCATGTCCCGCGACATGCGGGTGATCCTGGTCAAGCTGGCCGACCGGCTGCACAACATGCGCACCATCCGGTCGATGCGCCCCGACAAGCAGGTCAAGAAGGCGCGCGAGACGATGGACATCTATGCCCCCCTCGCGGGCCGGATGGGCATGCAGTGGATGCGCGAGGAGCTGGAGGACCTGGCCTTCAAGGTCATCAACCCCGAGGCGCGCAGTTCGATCATCCGCCGCTTTGTCAGCCTGCAGCGCGACAGCGGCGACATCATCGGCCAGATCACCGCCGACATCCGCACCGAGATGGAGAAGGAGGGCATCGAGGCCGACGTGTTCGGCCGCGCCAAGAAGCCCTTCAGCGTCTGGCGCAAGATGCAGGAAAAGCAGCTGGCCTTTTCGCGCCTGTCCGACATCTACGGCTTTCGGATCATCACGCGGACCGAGATGGACTGCTATCGCGCGCTTGGCGTGATCCACCATCGCTGGCGCGCGGTTCCGGGGCGGTTCAAGGATTACATCAGCCAGCCGAAATCGAACGGCTACCGCTCGATCCACACCACGGTATCGGGTCGCGACGGCAAGCGGGTCGAGGTTCAGATCCGCACCCGCCAGATGCACGAGGTCGCCGAGGCCGGCGTCGCGGCGCATTGGGCCTATCGCGACGGCGTGCGCACCCGGAACCCCTTTGCGGTCGATCCGGCCGAATGGATCGCCCAGCTGACCGACCGGTTCGACACCGAGGACCACAACGAGTTCCTGGAACACGTCAAGATGGAGATGTACCAGGACCAGGTGTTCTGCTTCACCCCCAAGGGCGACGTGATGCAGCTGCCGCGGGGCGCGACGCCGATCGACTTCGCCTACGCGATCCATACGCGGTTGGGCAATTCCTGCGTCGGCGCCAAGATCGACGGCATCCGCGTGCCCCTGTGGACGCGGCTGAAGAACGGCCAGTCGGTCGACATCATCTCTGCCTCGGGGCAGCGGCCGCAGGCGACCTGGCTGGACATCGTGGTGACCGGCCGCGCCAAGGCCGCGATCCGGCGCAGCTTGCGCGAGGAGGACCGCGACCGCTTCATGCGCCTGGGGCGCGAACTGGTGCGCGTCAGCTTCGAGCATGTGGGCCGCAAGGTCACCGACAAGGCGCTGCGGACCGCGGCCAAGCAGATGGGTCTGCCCTCGGCCGAGGATCTGCTGGCCCGCATCGGCAGCGCCGAGAACTCCGCCAAGGAGGTCCTGGGCGTCCTCTATCCGGAACTGGCCGACCACCAGGACGAGATCGACGGCAAGCGCCCCTTCGCGGGGCTGGAGGCCGACGCGAACTTCAAGCGCGCGCCCTGCTGCGCCCCCCTGCCCGGCGAGCGGATCGTGGGCATCACCTATCGCGGCGCCGGCGTGGTCATCCATGCCATCGACTGTCCCGTGCTGGCCGAGTTCGAGGACAGCCCCGACCGATGGGTCGACCTGCAATGGCGCGAGGGGCGCCACCCCGCCGCCTATTCGACCGTGCTCAATTTGACGATCCGCCACGACGCAGGCGTGCTGGGACGCATCTGCACCTTGATCGGGGCGCAGGGGGCGAATATCTCGAACCTGGAGTTCATCGCCCGCAAGCCCGACTTCTACCGCATCGAGGTCGAGGTCGAGCTGCGCGACCATGAACATCTGCACAACCTGCTGACCGCCCTCGAGGCGGAAAGCGATGTCGCGCAGGTCTCGCGCGTGCGGGACCCGGCGCTGAAACCCTGAGGCAGGCGCCCCCTGCCCGTCACGGATCGGGTTCGCCTTGTTCAAACGCCGCAAACCGCGCAGCTACGGCCAACTGGCCAGCCAGATGATCTATCCGCCGGGCGGCTGGCGGCGGGCCAGCGCCTACGTGGCCCACAGGCTGCGCCGCCTGCCCGACCAGCCGCATCGCATCGCGCGCGGGGTCGCGGCGGGGATCATGGTGAATTTCACGCCGCTGTTCGGGTTCCACTTCCTGTCGGCGGCGGCGGTGGCCTGGATCATCCGCGGCAACGTGCTGGCCGCGCTGTTGGCGACCTTCGTGGGCAATCCGGTGACCCTGCCCTTCATCGCGCTGATGTCGGTCAAGCTGGGCCGCGAGATCCTGGGCCAGGAGGGCGAGCTGACGCCCCAGTTCATCTTCCACGAATTCTCGAAGGCCACCGGAGAGCTGTGGCACAACCTCAGCGCCCTGTTCGGCCCGTCCGAGATGCACTGGTACAACCTCAGCGACTTTCTGGCGCAGGTATTCTGGCCCTACATGGTTGGCGGCGTCATCCTGGGGTCCGTCGCGGGGGTCATCACGCATTATCTGACCGTGCCGATCTTCATCGCCTATCAGCGCCGCCGCGAGAAGAAGATGGCAGAGCGCATCGCCCGCGCCTCGGCCCGCGCGGCACAGCTGAAGGCGGATCGGGCCAAGGGCGGTCCGGGTCAGTAACCGCGGTCGCGGTCCACTAGATGCAGCAGCGGCCGTCCCGCCATCGCGCGACGCAGGTTCTGGGCGACGACGGGGGCGGCGGTCGCAGGGCGGGTCTCGGCGGCGATATGGGGCGTGACGGTGACCGCGGGATGGGCCCAGAACGGGTGATCCTGGGGCAGCGGTTCGGTGCGGAACACGTCCAGCACCGCGTGCCCCGGCCGCCCCCGGTCCAGCCCCCGCAACAGCGCCTCGTCATCGATCAGCGTGCCACGTCCCGGATTGATCAGCCAGGCGCCGTCAAGCAGGCGCGACAGGCGGTCCGCATCCAGCAGCCCGCGGGTGGCGGGCGTGTCGGGCAGCAGGCAGACCAGAATCTGCGCGCGGGCTAGGGCCTGGTCCAGCTGCGCGATGGGCAGCACCGAAACCCCCGGCACCGCCCGCCCCGAGGCGCTGACGCCGGTGACCGGAAAGCCCAGGCCGGTCAGCATGGCTGCGGCGGCCTGTCCCAGTTCGCCCATGCCCAGGACGGCCACCGGGCGTTCGGCGGCCAGCGGCGGGATCTGCCCGTTGCGCCAGATACCGTCCTGGGCATAGCGGTCCATCCCCAGATGGGCGCGCATGGCCCATCCGGCGCAATATTCCGCCATTCCCTGGCGCAGCCCCGGATCGACCATCCGGGCCAAGGGCTGGGTCAGCGTGGCGTTGCCCACGATGCGTTCGACCCCGGCCCACAGGCTCTGCACCAGCCGGACATTGGCGTAGGGCGCGAAATCGGTGATGTCGCCGCCCGGGGCGTAGATGATCGCATCGAACGTGGCCGGATCGCCGTCGCGGTCCAGATGCATCTCGGGGCAGGCCGCGCGCAGGGCCGGGGCCCATTCGGACCACGCATCGTCGCGGGCAGAGAACCGGACCCTCATCGGGGCCTGTGGACATGGGCGGATTGCACCAGACCAAATCCCAGCATCAGGATCATCAGCGACGTCCCCCCATAGCTGACCAGCGGCAGCGGCGACCCCTTGGCGGGCAGCAGGCCCATCACCGTCGCCATGTTGATCGAGAAGTACAGAAAGAAGGTCGCGCTGATGCCGATGGTGATCAGGCTGGCAAAGCGGTCGCGGTTGCTGAGTGCGGAATACAGGCAGAAGCCCAGGATCAGCATGTACAGCACCAGCAGCGACGACGCGCCGATGAAGCCGAACTCTTCGGACAGGACGGTGAAGATGAAGTCGGTGTGCTTTTCGGGCAGGAAGTTCAGCCGCGACTGCGTACCTTGCATGAAGCCGCGCCCCGATAACCCGCCCGAACCAAGCGCGATCTGGCTCTGGATGATGTTGTAGCCGGCCCCCAACGGGTCGGAGGTCGGGTCCAGGAAGGTGTCGATCCGGCGGAACTGATAGTCGCGAAGCAGCTGCCAGTCTGTCCCGCGGCTGCGCATGACGGCCACGACCAGGCCCACCGCGGCGCCGATCACCGCCCCGAAATACCACAGCGACACACCCGCCGCGAACATCACGATCCCGCCCCCCGCGATCAGCATGATTGACGTGCCAAGATCCGGCTGCATCAGGACCAGCGCGGTCGGCGCCAGGATCAGCACCACCGGCACGATCACCCACAAGGGACGCGACACGCGGTTCAGCGGCAGCCAGTCGTAATAGGCCGCCAGCAGCAGGACCAGCGCGATCTTCATCAGTTCGGACGGCTGGATTCGGATCGGGCCGATGTCGATCCATCGCTGTGCGCCCATGCCGATGACCCCGAACAGGTCGACCGCGACCAGCATCAGGAAGCACATCACATAGGCGGCGACAGAGATGCCGCGCCAGAACCACATCGGCACGAAGGCCAGCCCCAGCATGATCACCATGCCCACGGCAAAGCGGATCATCTGCGGTTCCGCCCAGGTGTCCATGCGGCCGCCCGCGACCGAATACAGCATCAGGAACCCGATGCAGCACACGGCGGTGATCAGCAGGACCAGCGGCCAGTTGATGTAGAGGACCTTGCGGAACCCCGTCGGAACCTGCGCCACCTGATAGTCGAGATAGGACATCGCCTTACGCCCTGCTGCGGCCGGGGCGCGGGGCCTCGGGCTGGTAAAGGTGCATGGCGTTGTGACGCTCCTCCAGCGCGGCGCGCTGATCCGAGGGCACGGCGTCCACGGGCGGCAGCCCGCCGTTCAGCGCGAACAGCAGGATGTCGCGCGCGATGGGCGCGGCCACGGCCGATCCGCCGCCGCCATGTTCGACCACCACCGAGATCGCGTATTTCGGCGCGTCATAGGGGGCATAGGCCACGAACAGCGCATGGTCGCGCCGCGCCCAGGGCAGCTGATCGTTCGAGATGACGCCGCGGGCGCGTTCGGCGGCGGTGATGTTGCGGACCTGGCTGGTGCCGGTCTTGCCGGCCATGCGCCATTCCTCGCGCGTGATGCGGGCGCCGCGGGCGGTGCCGCGGGCGCTGTTCATCACCGCGTCCATGCCAAGCCGCGCGACGCGCAGCGATTCCGGGCTGATGTCCAGCGGCGGGTATTCGGGCGGCGCCTGCCGCACGCCGTCGACGGACCGGATCAGCTGGGGCCGAACCTCGCGGCCCGACGCGATGCGGGCGGTCATCACCGCCAGCTGCAGCGGCGACGCCAGCACGAAGCCCTGCCCGATCGAGGCGTTCAGGCTGTCGCCGATCTGCCAGGCCTGGCCGTGGCGGGCCATCTTCCATTCGCGGTCGGGGGCGATCCCTTCGGCCACCGCCGACATGGGCAGGTCGTGGCGCTGGCCCAAGCCAAGCTTGCGCGCCATGATCGCGATCCGGTCGATGCCCACCCGCTGCGCCAGTTCGTAGTAGTAGACGTCGCAGCTTTCCTCGAGGCTCTTGATCGCATCGACGGTGCCATGCCCGCCGCGCCGCCAGCAGTGGAACCGCCGGCCGCCCAGTTCGGTGTAGCCCGGACAATAGAACCGGGTGCCCGCATCGATCACCCCGGCCTCCAGCCCGGCCATCAGGGTGACCATCTTGAAGGTCGATCCGGGCGGATAGACGCCCTGCACCGTCTTGTCGGCCAGGGGGCGGTGGTCGTGATCCATCAGCGCGCGGTATTCGGGGCTGCTGATGCCGCGCACGAACTTGTTGGGATCGAAGCTGGGCGACGAACAGATCGTCAGCAGCTCTCCGGTCTGGCAGTCGGTGATGACGGCGGCGGCGCTTTCGGTGCCCATCCGCTGCGCGGCATAGTTCTGCAAGGCGGCATCCAGCGTCAGCTGCAGCGTGGCCCCCTGTTCGCCCTGCTGGCGCGACAGCTGGCGCATCTCGCGGCCCTGGGCGTTGACCTCGACGCGGCGGGCGCCCGCCTTGCCGCGCAGGATCTCCTCCATGCGGCCCTCGACGCCGATCTTGCCCAGCTGAAAGTCCGGCAGCAGCAGGACCGGGTCAGGGTCCTCGATCCGCGACAGGTCGTAATCGCTGACGGGGCCGACATAGCCCATGACATGCGCGAAATCGCCCGCCCGCGGATAGGCGCGCGACAGCGCCGATTCGGGCGTGACGCCGGGCAGCGACGGGGCGTTGACCGCGATGGCGCTGAACTGCTCCCAGGTCAGGCGGTCGGCCAGCACGATGGGGGTGATGGCGCTGCGGCGGGAAAACTCCTCCATCAGCTCGGCCATGCGGGCGTCGGTCATTGGCACCAGCCGCGACAGGCGGCGCAGCACGGCCTGGACGTCGCCGCCCGCCTCCTCGCGCGTCAGGGTGACGCGATAGTTCTGTTCGTTCCCCGCGATGATGATCCCGTTGCGGTCCAGGATCAGCCCGCGCGACGGCGGCAGCAGCCGGATTTTGATCGAGTTGCCGTCCGCCAGCGTGCGGTATTCCTCGGCATGGTCCAGCTGCATCGACCGCATCTTCAGCGCCAGCGTGGTGACGGTGGCCACCTGGATGCCGGCCAGCATCAGCCCGCGCCGGGTGATCTGGCGGGAGCTGTCCAGGATCTCGCGTTGGGACTTCTTCATGCCCTTGTCCTCATGTCGGATCGCCGCGGCCGAGGCGGCGCAGCCCGATCAGCCAGCGTGCCCCGAAGACGACCAGCGGATAGGCCGCCACCGTCGCCAGAAACTGCAGGATCACCTGCCCCAGGGCCGGCACCTGCAGCACGAACACGACCTGCACCAGGCGATAGCCAAGCATCATCAGCCCGATCAGCACGCCCACGCGAAACCATTCAACCATGAATGGCTGATCGCGCCAACGGGGCTCTCGCAGACGTGCGGCCTCGGATCCCAGCAGCACGATCGCGGTCCACAGGCCCAGGGGGCGCATCAGCAGCACGTCCTCGACCAGGATGGCCAGCACGATGACCGGCGCGGCCAGCTGGTCGGGGCGGCGCAGCACCCAGGCCAGGATCAGCGCCAGCGCCAGGTCGGGACCGGGCCAGCCCATGATGCCCGCCGACAGGGGCAGCAGCCGCACGAACAGCAGCGCCCAGACCGAGGCCAGAAACACCAGCGTTCCCAGGACAAAGCTGCGGCTGGGCAGCTGGATCATGGCGTGGAACCCGGGTCCAGCGGATCGCTGGCCGCCGCCGCGTCGACCGGAGAGGCCGGCAGCTGCGGCCCGATCAGCCCGCTGTCCTGGCCCAGGATGATGGCGGCGCTGTCGACCACCGCCTCGGCCGGATGCGACCGCAGCACGCGCAGGAACTCCAGGCGTTCGTAATCGGCCGCCATGCGCAGGCGCAGCCGCCCGTCGCTGCCCTGCGCGACCTGGCCCACCAGCACCCCGGCGGGAAAGACGCCCCCGTCGCCCGAGGTCACGACCCGGTCGCCAGGACGGACGTTGTCGGCCTGCTCGACGAATTCCAGCAGCGGCAGCGGCGTGTTGTCGCCCGTCAGCAGCGCCCGTTCGCCGGTCGGCTGGACCGTCACCGGCAACCGCGACGACGGGTCCGTCAACAGCACGACGCGGCTGGTCCGGTTCCCGACGCCGGAAATGCGCCCGACCAGCCCCAGCCCGTCCATGGTGGCCCATCCCTCGATGATGCCGTCCTGGGCGCCGACGTTCAGTAGCACCGACTGGCGGAAGGCCGAACCGCTGTCGACCATCACCACGCCCGTGACGCTGGTCAGGGCCGGGTCGATGCGGACGTTGTTCTGCGCCATCAGCTTGGAGTTCTCCTGCTCCAGCTGGACGGCGGCCTCGCGCCAGGCGGACATGCGCTGCAATTCGCGGCGCAGTTCCTGGTTCTGCTCATAGATGCGCGCATAGCTTTGAAAGCCCGCGACCATCTGGGTGACCTTGGTCACCGGGGCCACGGCCCATTCGAACCGCGGCACGATGCGGTCAATCATCGCCGTGCGCATCATCTCGGCCCGCGGGCTGTCGATGCGCCAGAACAGGAACACCGCCAGCAGCGCAAGCGCCAGCACCGCGATCAGGACGCGGCGCACGGGTGTGGCGAAATCGGTGCTCTTCTGCGCCATTCAGGCGCTCCCTGCCTGCGCGATCAGCTGTCGTAGTCGATGACGTGACGCAGCTGCTTTTCGAACTCCAGCGCCTTGCCGGTGCCCAGGGCCACGCAGCTCATCGGCTGGTCGGCCAAGCTGATCGACAGGCCGGTCTGCTCGCGCAGCGCCAGGTCCAGCTCGCCCAGCATGGCGCCGCCGCCGGTCAGCATCACGCCGCGGTCGACGATGTCGGCGGCCAGATCCGGGGGCGTCGCCTCCAGCGCGACCATCACGGCCTCGCAGATGGCCTGGACGGGCTCGGACAGCGCCTCGGCGACCATGGCCTGGCTGATCTCGATCTCCTTGGGGATGCCGTTCAGCAGGTCGCGGCCGCGCACCATCAGGGTCGCGCCGCGCCCGTCATCGGGCATGCGGGCGGTGCCGATGCTGGTCTTGATGCGTTCGGCGGTCGATTCCCCGATCAGCATGTTCTGGTTGCGGCGCAGATAGTTGATGATCGCCTCGTCCATGCGGTCGCCGCCGATGCGCACCGAGCGCGCATAGACCACGTCGCCCAGGGACAGGACCGCGACCTCGGTCGTGCCGCCGCCGATGTCCACGACCATGCTGCCGGTGGGTTCGGTGATGGGCATGCCCGCGCCGATGGCCGCCGCGATGGGTTCGGCGATCAGGCCCGCCTTGCGCGCGCCCGCGGACAGGACCGACTGGCGGATGGCGCGTTTCTCGACCGGGGTCGCGCCGTGCGGGACGCAGACGATGATCTTGGGCTTGGAGAAGGTCGTGCGCTTGAACACCTTCTTGATGAAATGCTTGATCATCTGCTCGGCGCTGTCAAAATCGGCGATGACGCCCTCGCGCATCGGGCGGATGGCCTCGATACTTCCCGGCGTGCGGCCCAGCATCAGCTTGGCGTCCTCTCCGACCGCCAGGACGACGCGCTTGCCGTCCTTGACGTGATAGGCCACGACCGAGGGTTCGTTCAGGATGATGCCCTTGCCCTTGACATAGATCAGCGTGTTCGCCGTCCCCAGGTCGATTGCGATGTCGGTCGAAAACAAACCGCCGAATGCCATGCCCGTATCCTTTTCCCGCCGGTTGGCCCGGCCTGCCCTGTTTTGATGGTGCGTGATCGCCCTGACGGACGTGGCCCCGTATAGAGCCGCGCGCCGCACCGGAAAAGCCCCGATGCGCGCATTGGGCCGACCGCGGCATTTCTCGCGGGGGTGGTGCAGGGGGGACACGATGCCCCCCGTGCGCCTCAGTGCGAATACATGCTGATCTGCTTGGCGTCAGTGTCGCGGCCGGTCATCGCGCGGCGCAGGATCAACCGGTTCAGCGCCCCCACATAGGCCTTGACCGAGGCCAGGATCGTGTCCGTATCGGCGGCCTGGCCGGTGACGATGCGGCCCTCCTCCTCCATGCGGACGCTGACGGTGGCCTGCGCATCGGTGCCCTCGGTCACGGCATGGACCTGATACAGCTGCAGCCGCGCGTCGTGCGGAAAGATTTCCCGCACCGCATTGAAGCACGCATCGACCGGACCGTCGCCGGTCGTCTCGGCCCGCTTCTCGACCCCGTCCACGATCATGGTCAGGGCGGCGGACTGGCCGTCGCTGCCGCAGACGACGCGCAGGTGCTTGACCTGCAGGTGATCCTCGGCCGTGTTGGCAGCGGCGTCCAGGACCAGGGCCACGATGTCGTCGTCATAGACCTCCTTCTTGCGGTCGGCCAAGGCCTTGAACCGCACGAAGATGTCCTTCAACTGGTTGTCCCCGACCTCGTATCCCAGATCGGCCAGCTTGGCGCGCAGCGCGGCGCGGCCCGAATGCTTGCCCATGGCGATGTTGTTCTCGGTCAGGCCGATATCGGCAGGGCGCATGATCTCGAAGGTCTCGACGTTCTTCAGCACGCCGTCCTGATGAATGCCGGATTCGTGCAGGAAAGCGTTCTTGCCGACGATGGCCTTGTTGAACTGCACCGGAAAGCCCGACACGGCCGCCACGCGACGCGAGATGCCCATGATCTTGGTCGTGTCGATGCCCGTGCGGAACGGCATGATGTCGTTGCGGACCCGCATCGCCATCACCACCTCCTCCAGCGCGGTGTTGCCCGCGCGTTCGCCCAGACCGTTGATGGTGCATTCGATCTGGCGCGCGCCCGCCTCGACCGCAGCCAGGGCGTTGGCGGTCGCCATGCCCAGGTCGTTGTGGCAATGCGTGGCAAAGATGATCTGGTCCGCGCCCGGCACGCGTTCCAGCAGCATGGCGATCAGGGCGGCGCTTTCGCGCGGTGCGGTATAGCCCACCGTATCGGGGATGTTGATCGTGGTGGCGCCGGCCTTGATGGCGATTTCCACCACCCGGCACAGATAGTCATGCTCTGTCCGGGTGGCGTCCATGGGAGACCATTGCACGTTGTCGCACAGGTTGCGCGCATGGGTCACCGTCTGGTGGATGCGGTCCGCCATCTGGTCCATGTCCAGGTTCGGGATCGCCCGATGCAGCGGCGAGGTGCCGATGAAGGTGTGGATCCTCGGCTGGCGGGCATGCTTCACGGCCTCCCAGCAGCGGTCGATATCGGGCAGCTGGGCGCGGGCCAGGCCGCAGATCACGCTGTTTTTCGACTGTTTCGCGATCTCGGACACGGCGGCAAAGTCGCCTTCCGAGGCGATGGGAAATCCGGCCTCGATCACGTCCACGCCCATCTCGTCCAGCATAGCAGCGATTTCCAGCTTTTCGGCGTGGGACATGGTGGCGCCGGGCGACTGTTCGCCGTCGCGCAGCGTGGTGTCAAAGATCACGACGCGGTTCTGTTCGGTCATTGGCTTGGTCCTTCTTACGTGGTCCTGTGGGGTTTCCCGGGCGCTGACCTGTCTGAGCGGCGGCCCGGAAGACCCGCTCAGCGCAGCGTAAGAAGCAGCAGACCGCGAAGCTGCACGGCCAGACGCGCGCCGTGGGGCGCGGTGCGGGCGGTGGCGATGTGGCGCATCCGGGTCATGGCCGCGAATATGCCCCCCCGCGCGCATCTTGAAAACCCCTGATCGACAGCGCCCGTCCGCAAGGCAGTTCCGACCTTTGCCATTGTAGCGACACATTTATGTCTGGCCCCGCCCGGCAAGCCTGCCTATCCTTTGATCACGACAACGAAAAACGACAACCAACAGATGAGGGCAACGAATGTCACGCAAGATCGTCGTCGGTTTCGACGGCAGCGATGCCTCGATCCGCGCCTTGGACTTTGCCATCTCGCGCGCGCAGGCGCAGGGCGACCACATCCTGATCGCGCATGTTCTGGAATGGTCGCCCTACAGCTTCCTGACGCCAAGCGAGGTCGAGGAACGACACCGCCGCCGCAAGGAGGAGCTGCAGCGCGCCGAAGCCGCCATCCTGACCCCCATGGTCAAGCGGGTCGAGGACGCGGGCATCCCCTGCGCGACCACGCTGCGATACGGCCACATCGCCGAAACGCTGTGCCGCATCGCCAAGGATGAGGGCGCGGCGATGATCTTCATCGGCCGGATGGGCGATTCGGGCTTTGCCTCGCGCATCTTCGGATCGGTCGCGGCGACGCTGGCGCAGGTCGCGCCGGTGCCCGTGGTCATCGTGCCGTGACCGGCCAACCAACAGGGACAAGAGCAATGAGAACACGCATCACAGCCGCGGCCCTCGCGGCACTGGCCGCAGGCCCCGCCGCGGCCCAGGGCATCGACGAGACCGTGAACCAGGTCTTTGCCAATTCCACGGGCTGGTTCGTCAGCCTGATCTTTTCCAACTTTCCCGGCACCAGCTTTCCCTGGATCGTCGCCTGGCTGGTGATCGCGGCCACAACCTTCACCATCTATTTCGGCGTGATCCAGCTGCGCGCCTTCGGCCATGCCATTGCGCTGGTCAGGGGCGACTATTCGGATCCCAACGACGCCGGAGAGGTCAGCCACTTCCAGGCGCTGACCACCGCCCTGTCGGGCACCGTGGGCCTGGGCAACATCGCGGGCGTCGCGGTGGCCGTCAGCATCGGCGGGCCGGGCGCCACGTTCTGGATGATCCTGGCGGGTCTTCTGGGCATGGCGGCCAAGTTCACCGAATGCACGCTTGGCGTCAAATACCGCAACGAATATGCGGACGGCACCGTGTCGGGCGGACCGATGTACTACATGGTCAAGGGGTTTGCCGAACGTGGCCTGCCGGGAGGGCGCATCCTGGCCGTGCTGTTCGCGATCTTCTGCATCCTGGGCAGTTTTGGCGGCGGGAACATGTTCCAGGCCAACCAGGCCCATGCCCAGCTGATCAACGTGGTGGGCGACTATCCCGGCTGGATCACCGGCGTGGTGATGGCGATCATCGTGTTCCTGGTCATCGTCGGCGGCCTGAAATCCATCGCCAGCGTGACCGAGAAGATCGTGCCCTTCATGGCCGCGCTCTACGTCGGGACGGCGCTGATCATCATCGTCATGAACTATGACATGATCGGCCAAGCGTTCTACCAGATCTTCGCGGGCGCCTTCACCAATGACGGCGTCGTGGGCGGGGCCATCGGGGCCTTGATCCAGGGCTTCCGCCGGGCCGCCTTCTCGAACGAGGCCGGCATCGGTTCCGCCGCGATCGCCCACAGCGCCGTGCGTACCAAGGAGCCGGTGACCGAGGGCTTCGTGTCGCTGCTGGAGCCGTTCATCGACACCGTCGTCATCTGCACCATGACCGCGCTGGTGATCATCATCACCGGGCAGCTGATCGCCGACCCCACGACCGGGATGTTCGTCCTGAACGAGGCGGGCGATCAGATCCGCACCGTGACCGGCAACACGGGCGTTGCCCTGACGTCGGATGCCTTCAGCAGCGCGTTCGGCTGGTTCCGCTATGTGCTGGTGCTGGCGGTGGTGCTGTTCGCCTTCTCGACCATGATCTCGTGGAGCTATTACGGGCTGAAGGCCTGGACCTTCCTCTTCGGAGAGGGCCAGACCAAGGAGCTGATCTTCAAGATCATCTTCTGCCTGTTCGTGGTCATCGGCGCCTCGGCCAGCCTGGGCCCGGTCATCGACTTCTCGGACGCGATGATCTTTGCGATGGCGATCCCCAACATCATCGCGCTGTACCTGCTGATGCCCGTCGTCAAGGCCGAGATGAACCGCTATCTGGTCCGTCTGAAATCCGGCGACATCCGCAAGTACGAATAACGCCCGCGACAGCGACGCGACCAGGGGGGCGGGGAACCGCCCCCCTTTTCATTCGCGGTGGTCCGCGCGGACGATCTGTGCCAAACGGCGCCGGTCCGCGCAGGAGAACCCCGATGCCAAAGCCCCCCTTCGTCCATCCCGGAATGCGGTTGCCCTTCGCGCTGCTGGTGACCTGCTTCGCGGCCTGGGGGATCGCGGCGAACATGACCGACCCGCTGGTCCAGGTCTTCTCGCGCATCTTCTCGATGTCGACGCTGCAGGCGTCCTTCGTCCAGTTCGCCTATTACGGGGCCTATTTCCTGCTGGCCCTGCCCGCGGCCTTCATCAACCGGCGCTTCTCCTACAAGACCGGCATCCTGACGGGCCTGGGCTGCGCGGTGGCGGGCGCCTTCCTGTTCTATCCGGCGGCGCAGGCCATGACCTTCGGGTACTTCCTGGCCGCGCTGTTCCTGCTGGCGGGGGGGCTGTCGATCCTGGAGACCTCGGCCAACCCCTTCGTCATCGCGATGGGCCCCGAGGGGAATGCCACGCGCCGCCTGAACCTGGCCCAGGCCTTCAACTCGGTCGGCACGAACATCGGCGTGTTCCTGGCCGCGACGCTGATCCTGCCGCGTCTGAACGCGGCAACCGACGCCGAACGCGCCGCCATGCCCGCCGCGACGCTGGAGCAGATCCAGCGCGCCGAACTGTCCGCGGTCATGACGCCCTATGTGGGGCTGGCCTTCGTGCTGCTGGTCATCTGGATCGCCATCGCCTTCCTGCGCATCCCGACCGACCGCGAATCCATCGCCCCCGACGCCGCCCGCGTTCAGTTCGCACCGACGCTGCGGCGGCTGCTGTCGAACCGGCATTACGTGTTCGGGGTGGTGGCCCAGTTCTTCAACGTGGCTGCCCAGACCTGCGTCTGGACCTTCACCATCCAGTACGTGATCGCCGCCATTGGCGGGACCGAGGCGCAGGCCGGATGGTACCTGCAGGCCAGCCTGATCGTGTTCCTGATCGCCCGTTTCGTGATGGTCGGCGTGATGGGCGTGATCCGCCCCGCGGCGCTGCTGACGGTGATGGCCGTGGCGGGGACGGGCCTGTGCCTGTTCGCAGCCACCGGGCCGGGGCTGGCGGGTGTCTGGGCGGTGGTCGCCGTATCGGCCTGCCTGTCGCTGATGTTTCCCACCATCTACGGCATCGCGCTGCACGGCCTGGGCGACGACACCAAGTTCGGCGCGGCGGGCCTGGTCATGGCGATCCTGGGCGGCGCGACCGTGCCGCTGATCCATGGCGCGGTCATGGATTCCCACGGCGCGGCGCTGTCCTATGTGGTGCCGGGACTGTGCTTCCTGGTCGTCGCGGCCTTCGGGCTGTTCGACCTGCGCTCGACCCGCCATGCGGATGCTGCAACGCAGCATTGACCAGCCAAGCGGTTGCCTGCCGGGCTGATAGCGCCAACATAGGGGTTAGGATCTGCGAAAGGACCACCCCCATGCTTGCCTATTACGGACTGTATCTTGACGACGCCGGCCGGGCGATGGCGCGCCGTGCGCCGCGGCCCACCGCGGGGCTGTTCCTGCTGCCCCATCAGATCGGCGCATTGAACGCCACGCGCCACGGCGGAACCCTGCGTGCGCTGCTGCGGCGGCTGACCGGACGGCTGCGCGCGACCTAAGGGCGGCGGCGGCGACGTACCGGGATCATCTGCTGCGCGCCACCGGCCACCAGCAGCCATGCCGAGGTCAGGACAAGACCCCAGTTCGCCCAGCTTTCCGGGTGAAAGTCGACCACCGCGGCCCAGCCCGCGAACAGCACCCAAGCCAACGCCACCGGCAACGAGATCGCCTGCCAGCGCTTGGTCCGGACGGGGTGAATGAACTTGATGTTGGTGAACATCGCGGCGCTCAACGCCGTGACGATCAGCAGGATGATGGTCCAATGCGGCTTGACCGCGAACAGGACCAGGATGACCATGTTCCAGCAGCCGGGAAAGCCCGCAAAGGAATTGTCCCGCGTCTTCATCCGCGTGTCCGCGAAATAGACGACGCTGGTGAACACGATCACGATGATCGCGAACCAGCCCGTCCAGCCCGACAGCAGCCCCGACTGGAACAGCGCAAAGGCCGGGATGAACACATAGGTCAGATAGTCGATGATCAGGTCCATCAGCACGCCGTCATAGGCGGGCCAGTTCTTCTTGACGTCGTAACGTCGCGCCAGCGGGCCGTCGATGCCGTCGACGACGAAGGCCACCACCAGCCACAGGAACATCAGCGCCCAGTCCGCCTGAACGGCGGCCAGCATGGCCAGCATGGCCAGAACGGCTCCGGTTGCGGTCAAAAGATGGACGGAAAGGGCTTTGTGACGCATCTGCATGCGGTTTAATCGCAGGTTGAACCCCCCAACGCAACCGCACTTGCCCGGTCAGCGCAGGATCGGGGGGCCTTTCGGGCGCGGTGCCGGTTCCTCGGGCGCGGGGGGCGTCAGGTCGAACAGCAGCGCACCGGCCGGGGGCGGCGCGTCCGAAAAGCTGATGTCGACGCCGCCGGGCTGGGCGGGAAGGAACGCCAGCGCCTCGGCCAGGGCCTTGGCGATGGCCGGCTGGCGGTCGACGGGCGCGCCGGTGATGACCAAGAGATGCCCGGCACCGTCCCCCGACGCACCGACCAGCGCCGCGCCTGCGACCAGTCCGCGCAGGTCGGCCAGCCGTTCGGCCAGCGGATCGGCCAAGACCTGCGCCACCTGCGGGTCGGGCGCGGTCAGGCGCAGCCGGGCCTGGCCCTCCTGAGGGGCGGCATCCAGCGCACCGGTCAGCCACTCCAGCATGCCGCTGTCCAGCAGCATCTCGGACGGGTGGCCGGGATTGACCAGCAACCCCGCGCCGTCCGCATTCAGCAGTCCCGCCAGCACCCGCCCCGGCAGCGCCGCGTAAGCCACGGGATGGCCAAAGAAATCCGCCAGCCGATCCTCGGCATCGCAGGCCAGAGCGACGCGCGCGCCGTCCAGATCGAAGATCTGCAACTCGACCT
Source organism: Paracoccus sp. S4493 (assembly GCF_000967735.1). Taxonomy (NCBI): domain Bacteria; kingdom Pseudomonadati; phylum Pseudomonadota; class Alphaproteobacteria; order Rhodobacterales; family Paracoccaceae; genus Paracoccus; species Paracoccus sp. S4493. Next base: position 11,660 of record NZ_JXYF01000064.1, on the reverse strand, counting down.
GGTCATGCACCGGCTCGCGCATCAGGGCCACGGTCAGTTCGGTATCCGCCAGCCGCGACAGCATCCGCGCCCGCTGCGGCGCATCCGCGTCGTGGAACGGGACGGGGGCAAGATCATCCAGCGCGCTCATGGTCGGGCCTTTCCGAATTGGCTGGCCAAGCGGTAAAGCCCGCGCCGTGCCCACGCAAGCGTGATTGCCCATGCCCGGCCCCCCGCCCCATATTGTGCGCATGAAAAGACGCGCCCTGATCCTGACCGCCGCCGCCCTGCCCCTGCTGGCAGCCCCCCGCATCGCCCGCGCTAGCCTGGCCCCCCTGCTGTCGCAGGCCGGATCGATGCCGCCCCTGCGCGCCATCGCCCTGTGGCAGGACGACGGCGCACAGGGGGTGGAAGTGGCGGCCCAGGGCTATCACGGCTTTACGCCGGACAGCCCGACGAACATCAAGTCGGCGTCGAAATCGGTAGTGTCGGCGCTGGCGGGCATCGCCATCGGCCGCGGCCTGCTGGAGAGCGCGGATCAGCCCATCGCACCGCTGCTGCGCAGCGACCTGCCCGCATCGGCCGACCCGCGGCTGGCACGCGTCACCCTGGGCAACCTGCTGTCGATGCAGGCCGGGCTGGAACGCCAGTCGGGACAGAATTACGGCCGATGGGTCAGCAGCCCGAACTGGGTGCGCAGCGCGCTGGCCGCGCCCTTCGTCCAGGATCCCGGCACGCGGATGCAGTATTCGACCGCATCGACGCATCTGGTTGCGGCGATCCTGACCCGCGTCACCGGCCGCCCGCTGCTGGACGTCGCACGCGACTGGCTGTCGCCCATTACCGGATTTCGCATCACCGGATGGGACCGCGATCCGCAGGGCATCTATCTGGGCGGCAACCAGATGGCGATGAGCACCCGGTCGCTGCTGGCCTTCGGTGCGACATACGCGCGGGGCGGTCGGGCGGGCGGGCAACAGGTCGTCCCCGCGGCCTGGATCGACGAAAGCTGGCGGCGCCGCACCTCCAGCATCTTCAGCGGCCATGGATACGGCTATGGCTGGTTCCTGGGGCGGATGGCCGGGCGGGACGTGCGCTATGGCTGGGGCTATGGCGGGCAGATGGTCTATGTGTTCCCCGCGACGCGGCGCCAGTCGGCGCTGTCCATCGCGATGACGTCGGACCCGGACCTGCCGTCGGGGCGCACCGGGCACCGCGATGACCTGCACCGCTTGGCGGAACAGCTGGCCGGCGCGGTCTAGGCGACCGCGCGCGGCCTGCGCCGTCAGTCGACGAAGTCGCCGGCCTGGAAGTTGCCCAGGTTGCCCAGAAGCTGTCCGATGAACGAGATGTCGGTCACGCTGCCGTCGGTCACGCGGCGCGACAGGCTGACCACGCGGCCGCGTTCCAGGCCAAAGGTCTCGACATTGCTGACCACGCCGGTGGGCGCGAACGAGATGGCGACGACCTTGCGGTCGATCTCGCGCGGGGCGGCTGGGCCGAGGCGGCGCCAGCGCGATCCGACATAGTACCAGCCGGACCCGGTCAGCAGGCCCTGGGCCGACGGGCGACCGATCAGGCCGGGCAGTTCCTCCATCGTGGTCTGCCCCGGCACGACCTGCGCCAGCTCCAGATCGGGGGGGACGTATCCGTGGTTCCGTTCGATGGGTGCACAGGCGGCAAGCCCGAGGACAGCCAGAAACGCCAGTGTCATCAGGCTTCTGATGGCGGACATGGGCGGGTTCCCTCCTTGGGGCGGTTGACGCGGCCCGCCCTGCCTAGCAAACTCGGCCACCCTGCTCAAGAATATCAATCCTCGGGGTCACGCGCCCCGCGCCGCATCGACAAAGGCCCGACATGATCACCCCCGAATCGCATCCGCAGCGGCTGCGCGTCGCGCATCTGAACCCGAACGCGCCGACGACCTTTCATCTGCGCCCCGACGAAGGCGTGCGGGAGGCCTTGGCGGCCGAGCTGGGACTGGACGCGCTGACGCGCCTGGACTTTCGCGGCACGCTGCGCGCGCATGGCACCGACAGCTGGCTGCTGACGGCGACGCTGGCCGCGCGGGTAACGCAACCCTGCGTCATCACGCTGAAGCCCGTGCGCACCGACATCTCGGAACCGGTCCGCATCCAGTTCTCTCCGCATGTGGCCGCCCCCGAGGGCGACGAGATCGAGATGCCGGACGAGACGCTGGAACCCCTTGGCAACTTCATCGACCTGACCGCGATCATGGTCGAGGCCCTGTCGCTGGCCCTGCCCGCCTATCCGCGGGCCGAGGGGGCAAGCCTGCCGCAGGCCGCGGCGGCCGACGACGATGCCGCCGGCGACACACGACGTCCCTTTGCCGGGCTGGACAAGCTGCTGGGCGGCAAGGACGGCGAATCCTGACCCGGGCTGCGTGGCCATCGGGCCACAGGCGGGCGCGAAATGCGCCCGAACCCGCCGCCGGGGGGCGCAATCGTGGCCCGTTCGCGGCAAAGGGGGGCCATGTGCGGTGCGTTTGCGGCCGTCCCCTGGCCTTCGGGGCTTGCGGGCGCGGTCGTCATGGCGTATCTGCGCGGTTCATTTACGAATTCAAATCTGGTGTGATCGCGTTCTGGCGCCGCACCCTGACAACCGAGGTGGTGACATGGCTGTCCCTCAGAATCGCGTAACCCGGTCCAAGCGCAACATGCGCCGTGCGCATGATGCGCTGGTCGCGGGCAACCCGAACGAATGCTCCAACTGCGGCGAGCTGAAGCGCCCGCATCACGTCTGCCCGTCCTGCGGCCACTACGCCGACCGCGAAGTGATCGCGAAGGCGAACGAGATCGACCTGGACGACGACGCGGCCTGATTCCGGCGCGCCCGTCCTGATGTCCGTCCCCTCCGCGAGCACGCCGACACCGCGCGTCCCCGAATCCGGGGGCAGCGTGGTGATATCGGTTGACGCCATGGGTGGCGACCGCGGCCCCGCCGTCGTCGTCGCAGGCATGGCCGAAAGCGCCGAGAAGAACCCCGAGATCCGCTTCATCGTCCATGGCGACGAGGCAGAGCTTGCGGGTCTGATCGCGCGCCGCAAAGTGCTGGCGGGTCGCTGCGACATCCGCCATGCCGCGGGCGTGGTGACGATGCATGACAAGCCCAGCCAGGTCCTGCGCAAGGGCGAGGGCACGTCGATGTGGTCCACGCTGGAATCGGTCAAGGCTGGAGAGGCGCAGGTCGCCGTGTCCTGCGGGAACACCGGCGCGCTGATGGCGCTGTCGATGATGCGCCTGCGCAAGCTGCCGGGCGTGAACCGGCCGGCCATCGCCTGCCTGTGGCCGTCGCGCAACCCCCAAGGGTTCAACATCATGCTGGACGTGGGCGCGGACATCCGCGCCGATGCGCATGACCTGCTGCAATATGCCCTGATGGGGGCATCCTATGCGCGCAACGGCCTGGGCCTGCCCATGCCGCGCGTCGGCCTGCTGAACGTGGGCACCGAGGAACACAAGGGCCGCGCCGAACTGAAGCAGGCCCACGAGATGATCGAGCAGGCCGCCGCCGGCAGCTATACCTATGTCGGCTTCGTCGAGGGTGGCGATCTGCCGTCCGACCGCGTGGATGTGATCGTCACCGACGGATTCACCGGCAATGTCGCCTTGAAGACCGGGGAAGGCACCGCCAAGCTGGTCGGCGACTTCCTCAAGGACGCCTTCTCGAATTCGATCATGTCAAAATTTGCGGCCGTCCTGGCCATGAGCTCGCTCAAGCGCCTGCAGAAGCGGATAGACCCGCGCCGCGTGAACGGCGGCATCTTCCTGGGCCTGAACGGCACGGTCGTGAAATCGCACGGCTCCGCCGATGCGACCGGCGTGTCCGCGGCCATCAAGCTGGCCTTCACCCTGGCCAAGTCGGGCTTCCAGGACCGCCTGGCCGCCCGTGTGGCCCAAGGTGCCGCGGCATCCGCCAGCGCCACCGATACAGGAGCATCGTCGTGACGCGTCGTTCGGTCATCTGCGGCACCGGGCATTACCTGCCCGAACGCATCGTCGAGAATAGCTGGTTCGAGGACAAGCTGGACACCACCGACGAATGGATCCGCTCTCGCACCGGGATCGAGCGTCGCCACTTCGCGGCCGAGGGCCAGACCACCAGCGACCTGGCCATCCGCGCCGCCAAGGCCGCGCTGGACCGCGCAGGCATGACCGCAGACGACATCGACGGTGTCGTGCTGGCGACCTCGACCCCTGACTTCACGTTTCCGGCCGTCGCGACCATGGTCCAGGCCGGTCTGGGGATGAAGCGCGGCTTTGCCTATGACGTGCAGGCCGTCTGCGCGGGCTTCGTCTTTGCGCTGGCCAATGCGGATGCGATGATTCGCGCGGGCCAGGCCGACCGCATCCTGGTGATCGGGGCCGAGACCTTCTCGCGGATCATGGACTGGACCGACCGCGGCACCTGCGTGCTGTTCGGCGACGGCGCCGGCGCGGTCGTCCTGCAGGCTGAGGACGGTGCGGGCACCAGCGATGACCGGGGCATCCTGGCCAGCGACCTGAACAGCGACGGCACCTATCGCGAGCTTCTGTATGTCGATGGCGGCGTGTCCTCCACCGGAACGGCAGGCCAGCTGCGGATGCAGGGCAACCTGGTCTTCCGCCACGCGGTCGAAAAGCTGGCCAAGACGGCGCATACCGCGCTGGACCGTGCCGGGCTGACGCCTGCCGATGTGGACTGGCTGGTCCCGCACCAAGCGAACATGCGCATCATCACCGCCACCGCGCAGAAGATGCAGCTGCCGCTGGACAAGGTCGTGCTGACCGTGGCCGATCACGGCAACACCTCGGCCGCGTCGATCCCGCTGGCCCTGTCCGTCGCCGATGGCCAGGGTCGGTTCGCGCCGGGCCAGGTTCTGGTGACCGAGGCGATCGGCGGCGGTCTCAGCTGGGGCGCCGTCGTCCTGCGCTGGTAGGCTATTTCAGCAACGCATCCTTGCTGGCGCGGCGGTTCATCCCGCCCGCGGGCCGTTTTGCGCGATCATGGCCCGACTGACAGGCCACGCACAGTTGCACCCCGGGCTGCGCGGCGCGGCGCGCCTCGGGGATCGGTTCATCGCATTCCGCGCAGACCCGTGCGCTGTCGCCGGCCTGACGGCGCGACGCGGCCAGCCGGGCGCGGGCGATCGCCTCGGCCGTGCTGACATCGATCTGGTCGTTCACCGCGTCGTCGCGGGCCCATCCGCCTGCCATCCTGTCCTCCATCGCTATCCTGCGTCCTCAACAGATGGGAAGCATCGCGCCGGAATCAATCGCCATGCCCTGTCCAAGGGCGCGCCGGCGCATGACAAGTATCGGGCGGGGAACGATTTCCCCGCGCGCCTCGTTGACAGCCATGGGAATTCAAACCATCCTTCCCGCATTCAAGAGGATCAATCATGGGCGACAAGACCTTGACCCGGATGGACTTGGCCGAAGCGGTATTCCGTGACGTCGGCCTGTCCCGTCACGAATCGGCACAGCTGGTCGAAAGCGTGCTGGACCACATCTCGGACGCGCTGGTGCAGGGAGAGCAGGTCAAGATCTCGTCCTTCGGCACCTTTTCGGTGCGCGACAAAAACGAGCGGATCGGCCGCAATCCCAAGACCGGCGAAGAGGTGCCCATCACGCCCCGCCGCGTGCTGTCCTTCCGGCCCTCGCACCTGATGAAGGATCGCGTGGCAGCCGGAAACAAGCGATAGCCCCGGCCCGACCCCATGGCGAAAGGCGCAGAGGCATTCCGGTCGATCGGAGAGGTGGCGACCCTGATCGGCGTCGCCCCTCATGTCCTGCGCTATTGGGAAACCCAGTTCTCGGCGCTGAAGCCGATGAAGCGCCCCGACGGCAGACGCTACTATCGCCCCGCCGATGTCGAGATGGCAGCGGGCATCTGTGCCCTGCTGCGCGACGACGGGCTGACGATTCGCGGAGCGATTCGCCAGATCGCCATCGACCGCGGACAATCCGTCCGCAAGCGGGGCGCGCAGCAGCTCTCTCCGCAATCGGACACGGCACCCCGTGCACCCGCACCTGCCCCCGCACCCGCGCGCATCGCCCCTGTCAGCCCTCCGTCGCAACCGCCCGTCTGGCTGGCACGCCTCAGCGATATGGCGCGCCATCTGCAGCAGATTTCACCCGCCGATCGCCGCTGGCCGCGCGCCAAGCCTGCCGTCATGCGGCTGGCGCAGGCCATGTTGAGCCTGTCCTGATCCCCGCATGCGATTTGTCAAAGTTTTCCGCGCCCAGGCCCTTGTGCTGGCCTGCCGGATCGCTTTATAGCATGCGCGTCGGGCCGTGGCGCAGCCTGGTTAGCGCGTCCGTCTGGGGGGCGGAAGGCCGAGAGTTCGAATCTCTCCGGCCCGACCATTCCGAAAACGCCCATCCTTTCACAAGGGTGGGCGTTTCCCTTATCCCCCACCCGCATCAGGGGCCTGCGACATGAATGGCGTTCTGCCCGACAGCGATATCCGCGATCTGATCGACCAAGGCGTCATCCGCGCCGATGCCCCCGTCACGTCCGAACAGATCCAGCCCGCCAGCCTGGACCTGCGGCTTGGCAGCACCGCCTATCGCCTGCGTGCCAGCTTTCTGGCCGGGCGCGGGCGGCGCATCGCGGACCGGCTGGCCGATTTCCAGATGCACCAGATGGACCTGTCCGACGGCGCCGTGCTGGAACGCGGCTGCGTCTACCTGATCCCGCTGCAGGAGCGGATCGCCCTGCCCGCGGGCATGTCGGCGGTCGCCAACGCCAAGTCATCGACCGGGCGGCTAGACCTGCTGACGCGGTTGGTGACCGATGACGGCACCGAATTCGACCGCCTGCCCGAGGGTTACGACGGACCGCTTTACGCCGAGATCTGCCCGCGCAGCTTTTCGGTGCTGGTGCGGCCCGGCATGCGCCTGAACCAGCTGCGCCTGCGCCGGGGACAGGCCGTCCTGTCGGACGCCGATCTGAGCGCGCTGCATGCGGATCAGCCGCTGGTGGGCGGCGCGCCGGTGCTGATCGATCACGGTCTGGGCTTCTCGGTCGATCTGCGTCCTGCGCAGGGCGATCTGGTCGGCTATCGCGCCCGCCCGCATAGCGGGGTGATCGATCTGGACCGCATCGGCGCCTATCCCGTGGCCGAGTTCTGGGACGAGCTGCGCACGACCGAAGGCCGCCTGATCCTGGACCCCGGCGCCTTCTATATCCTGGTCAGCCGCGAATCGGTGGCGATCCCCGCCGAGTACGCGGCCGAGATGGCGCCCTATCTGGCGATGGTGGGGGAATTCCGGGTCCATTACGCGGGCTTCTTCGATCCCGGCTTTGGTATCGGGGATGAGGGGCACGGGGCACGCGGCGTCCTCGAGGTACGCTGCCACGAGGCGCCCTTCGTGCTGGAACACGGCCAGACCGTCGGCCGCCTGGTCTATGAACGCATGGGCGCCCGCCCGCAGCGCCTGTACGGCGAGGGGATCCGGTCGAACTATCAGGGTCAGGGCCTGAAGCTGGCCAAGCAGTTCCGCTAAAGCGGCCCGGTCTGCCACAGGCGGACCTTCAGCCCGCCATGGGCCACGATCGGACCCGGTGCCTTCCACGGCAGGGCGGTAGCCTTGGCCAGTCCGGCCTCGGACGTGACGATGCCGATGCGCCACCCCTGGAACCGATCGCGGAACACCGTGCCCATCTGGCCGTGCAGGCCGAACAGCGGACCCTTGTTGCCGATCCGGGTGCCATAGGGCGGGTTCACGATCACGATGCCCGGCGGGCCGTCGGGGCGCTGCAGGTCGGTCACCTGCCCGGCCTGGAACCGCGTCACCGCGGACACGCCCGCACGGGCGGCATTCGCCTCGCTCATCCGGATCGCGCCGGGGTCACGGTCGAAACCCAGGAACCGGGCAGGCAGGTCACGTGGCGCGGGTGCAGCGTTCATCGTGGCGAATGCAGCTGCGTCGTAATTCGCAAATCGCTGAAACGCGAAGCCGCGGCTGCGGCCGGGCAGCAGGCCCAGGGCGATCTCGGCAGCCTCCAGCACAAATGTGCCTGATCCGCACATCGGGTCCAGCACCGGCTGGCTGCCGTCAAAGCCCATCTCGCCCAGGAACATCGCGGCCATGGTCTCGCGCAGGGGGGCCTTGGCGACGGCCTCCTTGTGGCCTCGCTTGTGCAGCGATTCGCCGGTCGTATCCAGGCTGAAGGTCACCAGGTCGTCCTCGATCCGCGCCTTGACGGTGATCGACGGGCCGCGATTCTCCGGCGTGGCCAGGGGGGCGCCCAGTTCTTCGGTGATGGCGCGTTCGATGCGCTGCGTCGCGGCGCCGGCATGATAGATCCGGGAGGCGCGGCAGATGCTCTCGACCCGCACGGGCAGGTCGCGGGGCAGCAGGTCCGCCCAGGGGAACTTGCGGGCGCGCTTGTCCAGCTGGGCCAGGTGCATGGCGCGGAACCCGCCGATGCGGGCCAGCACGCGCGTAGCACCGCGCAGCATCAGGTTCGCGCGCCAGACATCGGTCCAGCCGCCCGTGATGGCGACACCGCCGGGCTGGATCACGCCGGTCCAGCCAAGGGCCTTGGCCTCGGCCGCCAGCGGCGCCTCGAGGCCGGGGGTGGCCACCAGAAAGATCTCGAAAGGGGTGTTGTCCATCGCGCAGCCCTAGCGCGCGTCGCGGGGAAAGCCCAGCCTCAGCGACGCGTCAGCCGCGACAGGGTCCGCATCTTGCGCGCCAGGTCCTGCATCTGCGCATCGCTGCGGCGCTTGCCCAACCCCGCCTTGCCGAACCCTGCCTTGCCGAAACCCGTCTTGCCGGACCCGGTCTTGCCACGCGACAGGGTGCCCAGCCCCTTGTTGATGCCCCAGGTCACCGCACGGCGCGCGACAAGGCGGGTGAACATGCTGATCAGCTGGTTGGCGTTCATCGCTTACTCATCCTCGAACAACTCTTCGGGGTCGATATCGGGGTCCGCATCCCCGCCGACAAGGGGCAGGCCCAGACCATCGGCGGGCGGGCGCGATTCCAGCAACCCCGCCGCGCGCAGTTCCGCAAGCCCGGGCAGATCGCGCGCCGATTCCAGGCCGAAATGGTCCAGAAACGCCTCGGTCACGATATAGGTCGCGGGACGGCCGGGCGTCATGCGGCGGCGGCCGACACGCACCCATTCCATCTCGATCAGCTGGTCCAGCGTGCCACGGCTGAGGGCGACGCCGCGCACCTCCTCGATCTCGGTCCGGGTGACCGGCTGATGATAGGCGATGATCGCCAAGGTCTCGATGGCGGCGCGCGACAGGCGGCGGGTGTCCACCGTCTCGGTCTGCATCAGGAACGACAGGTCGGGCGCGGTCCGAAAGGCATAGGCGTCGCCGATGCGTTCCAAGACCACGCCGCGCCCCTGATAGGTGGCGCGCAGCCGGGCCACCGCCGCGGCCGGGTCGCAGCCCTGCGGCATCCGCGCGGTCAGATCGCGCAGGCTCATCGGCTGCACGGCCGCGAACAGGATCGCCTCGACCATGCGGGCCTGTTCGTCCAGCGCCAGAGAGGTGGGGTCAGCTGTGGTCGTCATGGGACTTTTGCCGGTAATGGATGGGCGCGAAGGTCTGTGCCTGCCGTATCTCCAGCCGGCCCTGGCGCGCAAGCTCCAGCGAGGCGGCAAAGGTCGCGGCGGTGGCGCTGCGCCGCCGCTTTGGGTCGTCCGACCAGCCGTCGGGCAGGAACACCGACAGGTCGGTCCACTGGCCGGTGAACCCGATCATCCGCCGCAACCGGTCCAGCGCCTGTTCCATCGTGAAGATGTCATGCCGGTCGAACGCATAGGGGCGGAACTCGTCGCGCGTCTTGAGCCGGGCATAGGCGCGCATCAGGTCGATCAGCCCCGCCTGCCATTGGGTGCGGCGGGTGCGCGCGACGGTTTCGGGGGCGCCGCGGGCGAAGCGCGACAGGCCAAGCCGGTCGCGGCCCATCAGCTGCGCCGCCGCCTGCCGCATCGCGGCCAGACGCTCCAGCTGGAAGGCCAGATGGGCGGCCATGTCCTGGGCCGAGGGGCCTTCGGCCTCGGGATCGGGGGGCAGCAGCAGGCGGGATTTCAGGAAGGCCAGCCAGGCGGCCATGACCAGATAGTCGGCCGCAAGCTCGATCCGCAGGGCGCGGGCCTTCTCGACAAAGGCCAGGTACTGTTCGGCCAGGTCCAGCACCCGAATCTTGAGCAGATCCACCTTTTGCGTGCGCGCCAGCGTCAGCAGCAGGTCCAGCGGCCCCTCATAGCCGTCGACATCGACGATCAGCGCCTCGTCCGCGCGCCGCTGCGCGACATCGGCATCGGCGACCGGCTGAAGATAAGGAACCTGGCTGGCCACGAAGCCTCCTTGGCACGGGCGCAAAGGGTCATGCCCCCGCGCCTGCCTGTCAAGCGCTCAGCACCCGCCACTGATCGGTCAGGGCGGCGATGTCGGCCTGTGCCGGGGTCTGTCTGCGGGTCAGGGCGGCGTCGGCGCGGCGCATGGCGTCCCGCGTCATCGGACCGGCGGCCTCGACCACAGGCGCCATCTGGTCGATCGTGCCGTTGCAATGCAGCACCAGATCGCAGCCCGCCGCGATGGATGCGGCCGCGCGTTCGGCCTGCGTCCCCGACAGCGCGTTCATCGTGATGTCGTCGGTCATCAGCAGGCCGTCGAACCCGATCCGGTCACGGATCAGCCCGATCATCCGGCGCGAGGCCGTGGCGGGCCTATCATCCAGCGCCGGAAAGCGGATATGCGCGGTCATGCCCATCGGCAGATCGTTCAGTGCCCGGAACGGCGCGAAATCGACCGCGTCCAGTTCGGCCTCGGTCGCGTCGACCACGGGCAGGCCGTGATGGCTGTCGACCTGTGCGCGGCCATGGCCCGGCATGTGCTTGACCACCGGCAGAACGCCCGCGGCCAACAACCCGTCCGCCGCCGCGCGGCCCAGTTCGGCCACGCGGTCAGGGTCGGTGCCCAGGCAGCGTTTGCGCAGGAAGGGATGCGTCCTGTCCTGCGCCACGTCCAGCGTGGGGGCGCAGTTCGAATCGATTCCCACGGCCCGCAGCTCCTGCCCGATCAGGTGATAGTACAGCCACATCGCCTGCGGTCCCGCCCGCGCCTGGTCCAGCGGCGCCGGCCAGTCGGTCCAATGGGGCGCGCGCATGCGCTGCACACGCCCGCCCTCCTGGTCGATGGTGATCACGCAGTCGCGGCCCACGGCCTCGCGCAGCTGCGCGGTCAGGCGGCGCAGCTGATCGGGCGCGTCGACATTGCGTCCGAACAGGATGAAGCCCCAGGGGTCGGCCTCGCGAAAGAACGCGGCCTCGTCCGGCGTCAGGGACAGGCCACCGACGCCGCCCAGAATGGTTGCGTTCTGCACGGCCTCAGCCGCCAAGCGCCAGGCAGTCGGTCCCCGAGGATTGCAGCGCGGAACAGAACTGCCGCGCCTCGGACAGCGAATCAAAGCCCGCGACCCGCAGCCGCCAGAAGGTGCGGCCGTTCGACTGATGTTCCTGGATGACCGGCGACTTGCCCGAGAACAGGCCGCCATTGCGTCCCGCCAGCCGCTGCCACTCGCCATTGGCGATGGAGTCGCTGTCGAACGCGCCGACCTGCACGACGGGACCGCTGGCGCTGCGCGCTGCGGCGGGTGCCGAGGCCGGCGTGGGTGCTGCCGCGGGACGGTCGGGGGCCGGCGCCGGGG
>NZ_JXYF01000063.1:0-375 GCF_000967735.1 Paracoccus sp. S4493 | reverse complement strand
TCCTGAGCCAGATCGGCTGGCGCGTGGCGCGGGTTCAGGGCGGCTACAAGGCGTGGCGGTCGCTGGTCGTGGACCGGGTGCAGAACGGTCCGATCGCGGCCCCGGTGATCGTGCTGGACGGCAACACGGGCAGCGCCAAGACCGCTATCCTGCAGCGGCTGGCGCAGCGCGGCCATCAGGTGATCGACCTGGAGGGGCTGGCCAACCATCGCGGCAGCCTGTTCGGCGGCCACCCCGAGGGCCAGCCCAGCCAGAAGATGTTCGAAGGTCGCCTGGCCGTCGCGCTGGAGCGTCTGGATCCCGCCCGCCCCCTGCTGGTCGAGGCCGAGAGCAGCCGCATCGGCCAGATCACCGTCCCCAAGGCGATGTGGCAGG
>NZ_JXYF01000062.1:0-375 GCF_000967735.1 Paracoccus sp. S4493 | reverse complement strand
GGGCGCGCTGTCGGGCATCGCGGTCGCGCGCTTTGCGGTCCCGGCCTTCGTCGCGACGCTTGGCATGCTGTCGGCGGCGCGCGGGCTGACGCTGATCTATTCGGGCGGGCGGCCGATCCCCGCGCTGACCGACGGCTATCGCTGGATCGGGACGGGCGACATCGCGGGCATCCCGGTGCCGATCATCCTGTTCGGCCTAGTCTTTGCGCTGTCGCATTTCGTGCTGACCCGGACCCGCTTTGGCCGCCACGTCTATGCGGTGGGCGGCAACCCCCATGCGGCCAAGGTGTCGGGCCTGCCCGTCCGCGCCATCCGGTTTTCGGTCTATGCCATATCGGGCGCGTTGGCGGGCATCGCGGGGATGATCCTGGCCGC
>NZ_JXYF01000061.1:0-311 GCF_000967735.1 Paracoccus sp. S4493 | reverse complement strand
CCAGCGCGATCAGGATGCCGTATCGCTGCGCGTCACGTCCGATCCGCGCCGGGATCATGCGGCGCGGCTGCGCTGCGGTCTTGATCTGGTCTTCCACCCTGTCTCTCTCCCGTTCATGCATCCGTCGACGGCGTCCGTCCCGGCGCGTCAGGCCGCCAGATGCAGCAGTTTCTCGGCCGACATCGCGGCGCGATCCAACTCGCCCGCCACGCGCCCGTCCCGCATGACGACCGCGCGGTCGGCCATGCCCAGCACCTCGTCCGTCTCGGATGACACCATGATGACCGCCCCGCCCGCGCGGGCGAAATCGG
>NZ_JXYF01000060.1:0-4444 GCF_000967735.1 Paracoccus sp. S4493 | reverse complement strand
AGGAGACGGGACGTAGCTCAGACATACCACGCTTGGCTAGTAACGTATGGCTGCCGAACTATTGGTAGGAGCTCTCGATCTGCCCCTGAAGCGTCCCACTCACAGCAGCGGTCGTATCACCCATGTCGGCATCGGCATGACAGCGGACGCCCTGTGCTATCAAAGATATTGCGATTTTTAAGATGTCTGCTTGGCTCCCCGCGCGTCTTACCATCGGCAAGGCCGTGTGTCCAAAGTCGGTGCCAAGTATCGCCATATCGACGAGCTATAAACTTTGCGACGTCTGGTTAATAGATCGTATTAGAGAAAGTGCGTGCGGCAGTTGGCATGGGTCTCTGTATCCTCGCGGTGACCACCGGCCTTCTCGCTGTGACAGCTGTGTGGATGGTGCAGGGAGGGGTCTGGCGCTCTGGCTTCGCCAGCTCTGATAATAATCCTAAAGGCTTTTCGCACCCTCGGCCCAAAGCGCGTTTGTGCGGCTAGCACTGACGGCCTCCTAGCCTCTGTCTACGGACCACTGGTCGTGGGCGCAAAAACTGTGGCTGCGCGGTACCGGAAGGGCGCGCGCGGTGGTTCCAGCGGAAACTGGCTTTGGTCCTTATCGTCAAGCAGTTAGCGGTGCGTTATCAGGCCCTAGAGAGTACAGAGGTAAGGAACGGCCAGCTTGCCTGAACGGCCAGCTTTGCTGCTATCAATCTGTGTATCGTCGTAGGCCTGTCGATTAGTAGCACCTTTAGTTGGCCCATCTCGACTTTCCCACTGTGGGCCGCCGCGGTTCCTTAAACTCCCATGTTCTTTTGGCTGACGGCGCGGGCCTTATCTGCCGCGCTGATCCCTTCGGCCTTCCTGCACAGGCCGGCCCTTCGTCTCAGCCCCGGTACCACCCGACGTTTTCGTGGGTCTGATGCTGGTCCGGCGAGACATGCCTCACCTCAGCTCATTGTAAAAAAGACGGGTCACGTCGTGCTTGCCCACAGGGTGGTAGCAGGTTCCTATCGTGTCGGGCGCCTAGCGATGCAGCCGCTGACGCGGTTGGCGTTCGGGATAACACTATTCTGCGCCAGCATCCTGCTGATCCGGTTCATTCAGCTCAAAATGACGCCATTCCATCTCTGCCCCTGCAGGCAAGAGTGCTTGAGCCCGGTACGCCTTGACCGTGACCGCGGTGATGCAGCTTGGGATGACGGGTCTTCCGTCGTCGCTGACCGGGGCAAGTGCGAACTCCATCCAGCCGCAACAGCGGGTCAGCGTGGCTGCCTTGATCGCGCGGCGCCTCGCCGTCTGTGGATGCGCATTCCAGACGATAACCGGGGGCTCACCGCAGCCTCGACGATGATCTGGCCTCAGATCGGCCCCCGTCGAGGCCACGACGCGCCGCGGCACTCCTTGGAACCTGACTAATCGCACGGTAATGATGTCTTTTGGTTTGCACGGCGCGGCTGACAGGCGCAGCGCCGCGGGATTTCCATAGCCGTACCCTGACGCGCCCTTGCTAGGGTCATAGAACCGTGGGCTGCAGTCTCAGGCGCAGTTCACTCGCTGCGACCTATACAGCGCACTCTCTTAGGGCATGTTCGAGCCGATCACCGGCTTTCTTCTTGATTGTCCAACGCCCGCCTTGGCCGATGCTGCAGTCCTCTAATAAGCAGTGCGGCGGCTGCGCCGAGATTGCCATCTTCTGGTCGTTTTGAATGCAGCCCGCTGCAGTGGAACGGTGACGTGATACCTTCAACCATCTCGTCCATGGTGACAAAGGAACTAATCCGATCAACGCGCGGTGCTCCAACTGTGCGGTCGTCGCAGCTAAGTTGGTCACGCCGCCTCAAAACAGAGACTGAATAGCGTCAAAACCGATGCTGACGGACAAACTCATATTCCTTCGATGGCCGGTTGCTTGATCGCTGTGCGGCACAAATTGCTACCATAAGACCTGAATCTGGTATTCTCAGCATTGAACGCGCAAAGGTGTCCCATCACAGAGGGGTCGACCTGTCGACTTTCCTGCAGCTTCGTATCATCTGGTGCTGCCGCTGACGCATTTCGGTCAGATCGCGGCTAAGAACCACGAAAACGGGATGCGCAACCCCTTTACCCATATGCGCAAGGATCTGGGCGTGGCCTTCTGGAACACCGTGTCGGACGGCAATCCGCGCGTGGCAGGGCCGCTGAGGCGCAGCGACTGTTCGCTGATCTCGGACGGGGTGCCTGTGCTGGTGCTGGCCGATGCCGAAACCGCGATGACCATGCGCCGCGCCATCGCCTTTCGCGCCCGGACGCAGGCCAACGACCCGCTGGCCCTGTCGCGCTGCGACATGCCGGAGATGTGCGCCGCCCGGTCGGCATGGACGCAGGCGCTGGACCGCGCGGGCGTCACGCTGGACGACCTGTCGCTGGTCGAGACGCATGACTGCTTCACCATCGCCGAGATGTTGGAATATGAGGCGATGGGGCTGGCCGAACCCGGCGAGGGCCACCGCGTGATCCGCGACGGTGTCACCGCCCGCGACGGCCGCCTGCCGGTGAACCTGTCGGGCGGGCTGAAATCCAAGGGGCATCCCATCGGCGCGACCGGCGTGTCCCAGCACGTCATGGTCGCGATGCAGCTGCCGGGCGCGACCATCGCGGGGGTCTTCAACATGGGAGGGGCTGCGGTGACGAACTATGTCTCGATCTTGGAGCGGGTACGATGACCCCCGTTTCCGACCGGGTGATGAACCTGGGACATTTCCGGATCCAGAACGCCCGCCGCCTGCCTGACGCTCCTGCCCTGATCCACGGCGATCACGTCACCACTTGGGCTAGGATGCAGGCCCGCGTGGGCGCGCTGGCCCATGCGCTGACCCAGGATTATGACATCACCAAGGGCGACCGGGTGTTGGTGCAATCAGCCAACTGCCTGTAGATGCTGGAGACGATGTTCGCCTGCTGGCGCATCGGCGCGGTCTGGGTGCCCGCCAACTTTCGCCTGTCTCCCGATGATCTGGCCTATCTGGCGCAGTCATCGGGTGCAAAGGCCATGTTCTGCGGCGCGCAATTCCCCGACCACGCGGCGGCCTGCGCGGTCCACATTCCGGCGATCATCCCCATCGGCGTATCGCCCCTGGGCCCCGACCACGACGCGCTGATTGCGCGCCACATGAGCCGGATGCCGCCCGAGGCCGCGATGGCCCGCGACGATCCGGCCTAGTTCTTCTACACGTCGGGAACGACGGGGCATCCCAAGGCTGCTGTGCTTACCCACGGCCAGATGGCCTTCGTCGTTACTAACCACCTGTGCGACCTGCTGCCCGGCACCACGGAACAGGACGCGTCGCTGGTGGTGGCGCCGCTGTCCCACGGTGCCGGCATACACGCCCTGACCCGGATCGCCCGCGGTGTGCCGACTGACGGTCGTGTGGCCTTTTACAGCGACACCCGCATCCTTGGTCCAGGCGCCCGCATCATCAGCGCGGGCCTGCATCTGGGCCAGGGGGGTGACATCCACGCACATGCGCTCTGGACCGATGCTGCGAGCGTCCTGCACATGGGGCATCTGCGCCCCGAGGCCACGCACCTGTCCCGCGACGCCTGTATCACGGGATGGCAGTTGGACGGCGCCATCTTCCGCCGCCTGCCGGACGCCGAGACGGGCTTTGCCCTGTTCCGCCCCGTTCCGACGCGCCGACGGCTGCCCGGTGGCCTGCCCGCGCGCCTTGTGCGCCTGCGTCCGAATCTGGACCTCGTTCCCATGATCGCCGCGATGATGCAGACCCGTACACCGGTCCAAAACCTTGGCAGCCTTGTCGGCACCCAGTTCGCCACAGGCGCACCCCTGCCCGGCCCGGCGACAGAGATCCTCATCCTGGGTCAAGACCGCACATCACTGCACGTCGCGTCGGTCGGTCGGAGCGGCACTGTTCGCCAAGGCGTGCTGTCACGACAAAACATGATCTGCATCACCGCGGAACTGCTGCTGATCGACGCGCACCAGTCCCTAAATCACCCCACCCTGTGTATGCGCACGCGCGAAGCCAGAACTACCCAAGGCGGGACTGCAATGTCCGTCGGGAATGGGATGTCGTCGTTGCGGATACGTCCGCCAGAGTTCTGCTGATTGGTCGGCACATCGTTGATTTTACTCAATCATAAGCTGCATCAATCATGTTTATTACACGGTTTTTGTTGGTCCAATTTACTCGCGTTGCTTGTATTTCTGAAGATATTCTCGACCGAAGCCTGCCTAAAAGCATAGTCTGTAAAATTTTAAGGAACTTTCCGGAGATTTGCCCCTTGTGCCGCACTTGAGAGATGTTGGCACTATCAGGAAGTTGTCACGATGCGAGCTGTTCGCGTTCCGCAGGTTACCCCTCCCCTTCGTAAATCCATGTCTGTCCTGCGGGACCCGACATTCAGGTTTCGGTCTGATGCATCTTCCAACCAAGCCTCCCCTGTGGGTGGCATGGCC
>NZ_JXYF01000059.1:0-605 GCF_000967735.1 Paracoccus sp. S4493 | reverse complement strand
CTTCTGGAAAGCTATCTGCACGACGGGTCGCTGACCGTCGAACGCATGGGCCGCGGCTTTGCCTGGCTGGACACCGGCACCCATGCCAGCCTGCTGGATGCGGGCAATTTCGTCCGCACACTGGAGAACCGTCAGGGCCTGCAGACCGGTTGCCCCGAGGAAATCGCCTTCGAGGCCGGCTGGATCTCGTTTGACCAGCTGCGGGCGCGTGCGGCAAAGTTTGCCAAGAACGATTATGGTAAATACCTTATGGGAATGATTCCTACAGAATAAGTATGATAAAATCATGAATTAAACATAAACTAAAAAATAGAATATTATTATTAAAACTTTATAAGTGCGGTCATGCAGCTAATAAATTTAAATGCGCTGGATGAAATTATTTATCAAAGTGGTACGTCGAAAGTGATCTGCCCAACGCAACGTTGAGAATCAGCTGACTGCAAGGCTTCTAGATCCGTCAAGAACACATGAGCGGTAATATTGCACTCAACACTGTTGAGCTGTAATATTAAATACTTCGTGAGCCGTTAGGCTAGGCCCACATTGGATAGAGTACTTTATTAGTCCCAACGCTAGGGTCCAGACTTCGGTAACGGGGTCGT
>NZ_JXYF01000058.1:0-20973 GCF_000967735.1 Paracoccus sp. S4493 | reverse complement strand
CCCCGGGGACGGGCCCCCCGCCCCCCCCCCGCCGCGCCCCGCCGATGGCCGCCAGCGCCAGCCGGAGTGCAGGTCTGCGCCGTGCCAGGCGCGCCCCCGCCCCCGCCGCGCGCCGGACCAGCGCCGCCGCCCCGGCCAGCAGGACAAAGGCCGCCAGCACGCCCCCCGCCATGCCAAGCGTCAGCCCCCACAGCCCCGAAAACAGTGCGGCAGCCCCCACCAGCGCGATCAGCGCCGCGACGATCATCACCAGATAGCGCCGTTCGGGCCAGCCGCCCCCGGATGCGTCCGCGTCGCGGAACAAGGTCGCCGCCCGAATGCGCCGCGTTCGCGCCAAGGGCCACAGCGCAAAGATGAACGCAGTCAGCACGCCATAGACCGCCGCCTGCGCCAGGGGGCCCGGATAGACGCCGAACTCCGCCGGCACCGGCAGGCGCGCCGTCAGCAGCGGCGCCAGCGCCAAGGGCACCGCCGCCCCCAGGATCAGCCCCGCCGCGACGCCGATCGCGGTTACCGCCCCGATCTGCAGCAGATAGACCTGAAAGATCGTCCGCCCCGACGCGCCGAAGGTCTTGAGCACGGCGATGGTCTCGGTCTTGCGGGCCAGATGGGCGCGCACCGCGGCCGACACGCCGACCCCGCCCACGGCCAGCCCGGTCAGCCCGACCAGCACCAGGAACGCGCCGATGCGGTCCACGAAACTGTCGATGCCCGGCGCGCCACGGCGGCTGTCGCGCCAGCGCGCGCCGCTGTCGGGGAAGGCCACGCGCCAGTCGGCCCGCAGCGCGTCCAGATCCGTTCCCGGCGGCAGCGCCAGCCGATAGTTACTGTCGAACAGCGTGCCTGCGCCCAGCAGCTCGCTGTCGGCCAGCGCCTCGCGCAGCACCAGCGTGCGGGGGCCGAAGCCGAAGCTGGCCGCGCCCGCATCGGGTTCGCTGACCAGCCGCGCAGTCAGCACGAAATCCTGCGTGCCAAGGCGGAAGATGTCACCCGGCGACAGCCCCAGCCTGTCGGCCAGCAGCGGCGCCATGACGCCCCCCGGCAGCCCCTGCGGCGTCGTCCCCAAGGCCTGCGCCAGCGGCATGGGTGGGTCCAGCACGGCCTGCCCCAGCAGCGGCCAGGCCGCGTCCACGCCCTTGACCTGGGTCAGGGCGCGTTCGGAGGCATCCCCCTGCCCGACCACGGCCATGGACCGGAAATCAACTATTTCAGAGACGGTTACGGCCCGATCCTCCAGCCAGTCGAGCTCCTCGGGGCTGGCAAAGCGATAGGTCAGCTGCACCTCGGCATCGCCCCCCAGCAGGACCGCGCCCTGCGAGGTCAGCCCCGCCTGTATCGCCGCGCGGACGGACCCCACGGCGGCGATGGCGGCCACGCCAAGCGCCAGACAGGTCAGCAGCACCCAAAACCCGCGCAACCCCCCGCGCAGGTCGCGCCGCGCCAGCCGGGCCGCCAGCGCCAGGCTCATGCCGCGGCCTCGGCGGCCAGACGGCCGTCAGCCAAGCGGATCACCCGGTCGCACCGTCGCGCCAGGTCCGGGTCATGCGTGACCAGGACCAGCGTCGCGCCATGATCGGCGCGCAGCCCGAACAGCAGGTCCATGATCGCCTGCCCCGTCGCCCCGTCCAGATTGCCGGTGGGTTCGTCGGCCAGCAGGATGGCCGGGCGCGGCGCCGCGGCGCGGGCTAGGGCCACGCGCTGCTGCTCTCCGCCCGACAGTTGCGCGGGGTAATGGTCGCGCCGCGCACCAAGGCCTACGCGGTCCAGTTCCGCCGCCGCGCGGGCGAAGGCGTCGGGCGCACCAGCCAGCTCCAGCGGTGTCGCGACATTTTCATGCGCCGTCATGGTGGGGACCAGGTGGAAGGACTGGAACACCACCCCCATATGGGACAGACGAAAGCGTGCCAGCGCATCCTCGTCCAGCGCGGTCAGGTCTTGACCCATCGCCTGGACAAGGCCGCCCGTGGCGCGTTCCAGACCGCCCATCAGCATGAGGAGCGACGACTTGCCCGATCCCGAAGGACCCACCAGCCCGACCGTCTCTCCGCGTTCGACCTGCAGCGACAGGCCGCGCAGGATCGGGACCGGCCCGGCATTGCCCTGCAACGTCAGATGCGCATCGGACAGGCGGATCACGGGGTCGGCCATCGGGTCGCTCCTTCGTCGCGGTCTGGGTATCGGGGCACGATATGGTCGGCCCGCTCGCGAAGGCAACCGCCTGACAGCCGCCGTCGCGGCGCTGGCGGTCACCATCGCGGCATCATGGGCAGCCCCTGCTTACGCAGAGACGCTGCGTCTGACCGCGATGGGCGACAGTCTGACGCAGGGATACGGCCTGCCGCAGGATCAGGGGTTCGTCCCCTTGCTGGAGGCCTGGCTGCGGGGTCGCGGCCATGACGTGGCGGTGACCAATGCGGGCGTGTCGGGGGATACCACGGCAGGGGGTGCCGCGCGGATCGACTGGACGCTGGCGGACGGGCCCGACGCGATGATCGTGGCGCTTGGCGGCAACGATCTGTTGCGCGGGATCGACCCGGCCTCCAGCCGCGCGAACCTGGTGGCGATCCTGGACAAGACGCAGGCGGCGGGGGTGCCCGTGCTGCTGGCGGGCCTGCCCGCGCCGGGCAATTACGGCCCCGAGTTCAAGCGCGACTTCGAGGCGATGTATGCCGATCTGGCCACCGAGTACGACGCGGTGCTGGTCCCCGACTTCCTGGGGCCGATCGGGGAAAAGGCCACGCAGGGCCTGTCCCTGTCGGACCTGATGCAGGACGACCGCATCCACCCCAACGCACGCGGCGTCGAGCAGATCGTGGATGCGATCGGCCCCAAGGTCGAGGAGCTGCTGACCCGCGCGTATCAGTAGCGCGCGGCCATTTCCGGCAGGGACATCGGGCGCAGCTTGTCGGCGTTGCCGGCGGTGCCGAAGGCCTCGAACCGGTCGCGGCAGACCTGGGCCATCATCGCCATCGCGGGCTTCAGATAGGCGCGCGGATCGAACTCGGCCGGGTGTTCGGCCATCACGCGGCGGATCGCGGCGGTCATCGCCAGGCGGTTGTCGGTGTCGATGTTCACCTTGCGCACGCCGTGGCGGATGCCGCGCTGGATCTCCTCGACCGGGACGCCCCAGGTCGGGCGGATGTCGCCGCCATGGGCGTTGATGATCGCCTGCAGATCCTCGGGGACCGAACTGGACCCGTGCATCACCAGATGGGTGTTGGGCAGGCGGCGGTGGATCTCCTCGATCACATGCATGGCCAGGATGTCGCCATCGGGCTTGCGCGTGAATTTATACGCGCCGTGGCTGGTGCCCATGGCAATGGCCAAGGCGTCCACGCCGGTCTCCTCGACAAAGCGCACGGCCTCGTCGGGGTCGGTCAGCAGCTGCTCCTCGGACAGCTTGCCCTCGGCGCCGTGGCCGTCCTCGGCGTCGCCCATGCCGGTCTCAAGGCTGCCCAGCACGCCCAGCTCCCCTTCGACCGACACGCCGCAGGCATGGGCCATCTCGGTCACGCGGCGGGTGATGTCGGCATTGTAGGCGTAATCGGCGGGCGTCTTGCCGTCCGATTTCAGCGACCCGTCCATCATCACCGAGGTGAAGCCGTTCTGGATCGCGGTCGCGCAGGTCTCCAGCCCGTTGCCATGGTCCAGATGCATGCAGATCGGGATGTCGGGATAGGCCCGCGCCAGACCCGCGATCAGCCCGGCCAGCACCGCGTCATTGGCATAGGCCCGCGCGCCGCGGCTGGCCTGCAGGATCACCGGGCTGCGCGTGGCCTGGGCCGCCTGCATGACCGACAGGCCCTGTTCCATGTTGTTGATGTTGAAGGCGGGCACGGCATAGTCATGCTCGGCCGCGTGGTCCAGAAGCTGGCGCAGGGTGATCATCGGCATGGGATGTTATCCTTGAAGGGCGGCGTGAAGCGCGTCGATTTCCTCGGACGCGCCAAAGAACAGCGGGGTGAAGTCATGCGGCCCGCGCGGCACGCGGTCCAGGATCGGGCCATGCCCGTCGGTCGCGCGGCCCCCGGCCTGTTCGATCAGAAAGGCGATGGGCACACATTCATAGATCAGCCGCAGCCGGCCGTCGCCGTATCCGGGCCGGGCATCGGCGGGGTACAGGAATGCGCCGCCCTTCAGCAGGATGCGGTGCAACTCGCCCACGGCGGCGGCCAGCCAGCGCATGTTGAAGTCGCGTCCGCGCGGCCCGTCCCGCCCCGCGCGCAAATCGCGCGCCCAAGCCTGAAGGCCCGGCGCCCAGTGGCGTTCGTTCGACGCGTTATAGGCGATGGTCGAGGCCTGGGGCTTCAGCCGCAGGTTCTGGCGGCTGACGCGGAAGGCATGGGCCTCGGCGTCCCAGGTGGCGACATGGACGCCCGCGCCGGTGGACCAGCCGAAATCGACCGAATGACCAAAGGAGGCGTATCCCGCCGCCACCACCGCCCGGCCCGTCCGCGCGAACCCCTGCGGGTCGGCGGGCAGGATGCTGAACAGCATCCCCAGGGGGGCGCCGATGCCGATGCTGCCCGAGCCGTCGATCGGGTCGATCGCCACGTCGAAGGCGCCGCCGTCGTTCAGCGCGATGATGTCCAGGGCTTCCTCGGACAGGACCTGGCGCACGCCCGCCGCACGCAGGGCGGCGATCATGTGGTCATGGGCCGCGACGTCCAGCGCCTTCTGCCGGTCGCCGCTGTCATTGGTGCCGACGATGGCCTCGGGGTCGCCATGCAGGCGCCCCGCCGCCAGCCGCGCGGCCAGTGGCGGCAACGCGCGGGCGATGGCCGCCACGATGGCCGCCGCGCCGTCACGCGCCAGCAGGTCGTCCAGCAGCGGCCCGGTGGCGGGCCCGTCCGTCGGCAGCCGCAGCATCAGCGCCCTGCATACTTGGCGCCGACCGCGTCGATGGCGTCGACATTGCCCGCCGACTTGCCCTGACGGTCAAAGTTCTCGGTCTGCGCCAGCCAGGCGTCGGCGATGGTCTTGGCGACCTCGGCCCCGATGACGCGGGCGCCCATGGTGATGATCTGCGCGTCGTTCGACAGCGCGGCGCGTTCGGCGGAATAGGTGTCATGCGTCAGCGCGGCGCGGATGCCCGGCACCTTGTTGGCCGCGATGCAGACGCCGATGCCCGTGCCGCAGACCAGGATGGCGCGGTCATAGGTGCCGTCCATGACCTGGGAAGCCACCCGATCCGACAGGTTGGCATAGAAGGCGTCGGGACCTTCGTCGGTGCGGCTGATCTCGGCCACGTCGAAGCGGTCCTTGAGGTGGTCGGCCAGAACCTTGGCCAGACCTTCGCCCGCGCTGTCCCCTGCGATTGCCAGTTTCATGCGTCATCTCCGATGGTTGCGGCGCAGCGCGCCAGGATGTCCAGATAGCCGTTCACGTCCCAGGCCGACCGCCCGATGAACAGCCCGTCGATATGCGGGCAGGCGATCAGTTCCGCGCAGTTGCCCGGATTGACCGACCCGCCGTAAAGGCAGGGCACAGGGCGGCCCAGCACGTCCCGCGCGACCGCGATGATCTCGGCCTGCCGCGCATCGGCATAATCCGATGTCGCGGGGATGCCGTTCGCGCCGATCGCCCAAACCGGCTCATACGCCAGCAGGATCGTGGCGTCGGACCCTGCCACCGGCTCCAAAGCGGCGCGGACCTGCGTCTCCAGCACCTGCGTGGCGCGGCCAGCCTCGCGCTCGGCCAGAGTCTCGCCGATGCAGATCAGCGGGATCAGGCCGTGGCGGACGGCGGCGGCGGTCTTCAGGCCCACGGTCCTGTCCGTCTCTCCGAAATGCTCGCGGCGTTCGCTGTGGCCCAGCTCCACGATGTCCAGCCCGCAATCGGTCAGCATCACGGGGCTGATCTCTCCGGTCCAGGCGCCCGCGTCGTCCCAATGCATGTTCTGCGCGCCGACCTTGACGTCGGTGTCCGACAGCGCCTCGGCCACCTGGCGGCAGGCGGTGAAGGGCGGGATGACGAAACGCTGGATGCCCGCGGGCGCGGGCGTGCCGCGCAGGCCGTCGGCGAATGTCATCGCCTCGGCCAGGGTCTTGTTCATCTTCCAGCTGGTGCCGATCCAGAATGGGGTCATGCGGGGTCCTTTGCGATGGTCAGCGCGATGCCCGCCCGGTCGATCGCGGCGCGATCCTCGGGCGCGGGGGGCGCGTCGGTGATGATGGCGTCGAATTCGGTCAGGTCGGCCAGCGCATGCAGCGCGCTGCGCCCGAAGCGCGCGTGGTTGACCAGCAGCACGCTGCGTTCCGCCGCGTGCATCATCGCGCGCTTGGCCCGGACCGCGTTGTCGTCCATGTGGAACGCCCGCAGTCCCGCCACCGCGGGGGTCGAGATGAAGGCCAGGTCCGCATGCAGACCGGCCAGCGCGCTTTCCGTGACCATGCCGAAAAAACCGTTGAACTTGGCGCTGTAGATGCCGCCAAGCGCGATCAGCGTGACGCGCGGCGCATCCTTCAGCCGCTCGATCACGGCGGCGTTGTTGGTGATGACCGACAAGGGCGCACATTCCGTCAGGCTGGCCCCCAACAGCGCCGCCATCGAGCCGTCATTGACCATCACGGTCATCCCCGGCTCGATCAGGGCGCGGGCGGCATGGGCCATGCGGATCTTGGCCTCTCCGTCCTGCAGGGCGCGGATGCGGAAGTCGCTCTCGAACTGGGTGCCGGCCTCGATGGTGGCGCCGCCGCGGACCTTGCGCAGCAGGCCCGCCTGTTCCAGGTCGTCCAGGTCGCGATGGATGGTCATCTTGCTGACCGCGAAACGGGCCGCCAGATCGTCCAGGTCCACGGCGCGTGCCGCGACCAGCAGATCCATGATCGCCTGTCTGCGTTCCTCGCGTTTCACCCAAACCCTCCCCTGGTCGCCAGTTTCATAACATGATCCGCGCACATAACAACACCGACTTTGTGACTTTGTGATTTTTTGTTGTGATGATGACGGCGGCGGGTTATGGAGGGCGCGACAGGAGGACCGCCATGCCCTTAGACACCCCCAAAGACCCCGCCATCGCCGCCAAGGCCGATCTGGACCCGCAGAACTTCGCCCTGGCGAACTGCATCCGCGCGCTGACCATCGATGCCGTGAACGCCGCCAACAGCGGCCATCCCGGCGCCCCGATGGGCATGGCCGATGCCGCCACCGTGCTGTTCCGCAACCACCTGAAGTTCGATGCGGCCAATCCCGACTGGCCCGACCGCGACCGCTTCGTGCTGTCGAACGGGCACGCGTCCATGCTGCTCTACAGCCTGCTGCACCTGACCGGGTATCAGGACATGACGCTGGATCAGATCCGGAATTTCCGCCAATGGGGCGCGATCACCGCGGGCCATCCGGAATACGGCCATGCCAAGGGCGTCGAGACCACGACCGGCCCCCTGGGCCAGGGCCTGGCCACCGCCGTCGGCATGGCGCTGGCGGAACGCGCGCTGGCCGGAGAGTTCGGCGATGATCTGGTCGATCACCGCACCTGGGTCATGCTGGGCGACGGCTGCCTGCAGGAGGGCATCGGCCAGGAGGCGATCAGCCTGGCGGGCCATCTGGGCCTGGGCAAGCTGATCGTGCTCTATGACGACAACAGCATCACCATCGACGGCCCGACCTCGGTCAGCTTCTCCGAGGACATCCCGGCACGGTTCAAGGCCTGCGGCTGGCATGTCCAGAGCTGCGACGGTCATGACGGCCGCGCGCTGGACGCCGCGATGGAGGCCGCCAAGGCGGAGACGGGCAAGCCCTCGCTGATCGCGATGAAGACGATCATCGGCTTCGGCTCTCCCAACCGCGCGGGCAGCTATTCCGTGCACGGATCGCCTTTGGGCAAGGATGAGGGCGCGCTGACCCGCGAGGCCCTGGGTTGGCGCCACGACGCCTTCGTGATCCCCGACGATCTGGCCGCCGAGTGGCGCGAAATCGGCGCGCGGGGTGCCGCCGACCGCGAGGCCTGGGAGGCCCGTCTGGCCGCATCCGCCAAGGGCGCGGCCCTGACGCAACGCCTGTCGGGCGATCTGCCCGAGGGCTATGACGCGGCAGTCTCCGCCGCCCGCGACGCCCTGTTCGCCGCGCCCAAGAAAGCCGCGACCCGCAAGGCCAGCCAGATGGCGCTGGAGGCGCTGACCCCGGCCGTGCCCGCGATGATCGGCGGATCGGCCGACCTGACCGGATCGAACCTGACCCGCGTCAAGGCCGTCGACACGCAGTTCACGCGCGAGGTGCCCGGCCGCTACATCGGCTATGGCGTGCGCGAGTTCGGCATGGCCGCCGCGATGAACGGGCTGAACCTGCATGGCGGCGTGATCGCCTATGGCGGCACGTTCCTGGTGTTTTCCGACTATGCCCGCAACGCGATCCGCCTGTCGGCGCTGATGGGGGTGGGCACGATCTATGTCATGACCCATGACAGCATCGGCCTGGGCGAGGACGGCCCGACCCACCAGCCGGTGGAGCACCTGGCATCCCTGCGCGCCATCCCCGGCCTGACCGTTCTTCGTCCCGCCGATACGGTCGAGACGCTGGAGGCCTGGGACATCGCGATCCGCAACCGGACCGTGCCGTCGCTGCTGGCCCTATCCCGCCAGGACGTGCCGCAGCTGCGCATGGAGGCCGGGCCCGAGAACCTGACCGCCAAGGGCGCCTATGTGATCCGCCAGTTCGGCGAGGGTCGCGACGTGACGCTGATCGCCACCGGCACCGAGGTCGCCATCGCCGTGGAGGCCGCCGAGACGCTGGCCGCCGAAGGCATGGCCGTAGCGGTCGTGTCGATGCCCAGCTGGGAGCTGTTCGAGGCGCAGGACGCGGATTACCGCGCCCAGGTGCTTGGCACGGCGCCCCGCATCGCGGTCGAGGCTGCGGGCAAGTTCGGCTGGACCCGCTATGTCGCAACCGAGGACGACGTGATCGGCATGACCGGCTTCGGCGCATCGGCCCCGATCGACCGGCTGTACCAGGAGTTCGGCATCACCCCCGAGGCCATCATCGCCCGCGCCCGCCTGGTGACAGGCCACTGATCCAAAGGCCAAGGCCGCAAGCGGCCTTGCCACGATGCTCCCCACGCGCGCAAAGCGCGCGCGGGGCCCAGCGGCAGCGACCGGGTCGGGGTTTCCCCGACCCGTCCCCGTTTGGGTCACGCCGCCATCAGCGCGCGCGCCGTCGCCTCGTCGGTGATCAGCCCGGACAGGCGCCCGCTGTTTAGCACCGCACGGATGGCCGCGACCTTTTCCGCGCCGCCGGCGATGACTACGATACGCTGATCCTGCCCCCGGTTCAGGTCCACCGACAGCGTCCGCGCGCTCAGCGTCGTGTCCAGCACACGGCCGGTGGCATCGAAGAAATACCCCATCATCTCTCCGACGCCCCCCGCGGCGTTGATCTCGGCGATCTCGCGCGCCTCGATCATGCCGGATGCGACCAGCTGCGCGCCCGCATCAGCCGTGCCCATGCCCACGAAGGTCAGCGTGGCGCTGTTCGACAGATCAAAGATGTCGCGCACGCCGGGCTGGGACAGCAGCACGGCCCGGTCGCCTTCGGAATTGGCAAAGAACGGCACCGGCATCACGAAGGCCTGCGCCCCGGTCTTTTCCGCCAGCGTATGCATCACGTCATGCGGGTTCGCCGCATAATTGCGCGTCAGCCCGCCCAGGACTGCCACGAAGCGCACCGCGCGCGCGTCAAAGCGCGGCATCTGCCGGACCGCCGCCGCCAGCGTCCGGCCATGACCCAGCCCGATGACCCTGTGTGCGCCCCGCTCGATCTCGCGGCGCAGAAAGCCTGCGCCAGCCAGGCCCAGGGCGCGCAGGGGCATGCCGTCCTCGCCCAGGTCGGGGGCAACCTCGCAGTGGTCCAGCCGATAGCGCGCGCACAGCTGATCCTCCAGCATGGCGCATTCAACGATCTCTCCGTCGATGGTGACCTTGACCACGCCCTCGGCCACGGCGCGGGCGATCAGGCGGTGCGCCTTGACGCCGGGCAGGCCCAGCCGCTTGGCTACGGCAGCCTGCGTCAGCCCGCCCGCATAATGCAGCCAAGCCGCCCGGATCGCCAGGCTCTGCTCCGGATCGACCGGTCCCCGCCGGGCCATCAGGCGGCGGCCCGCATCAAGGCGTCCAGATCGTCGGCCGACAGGGGCGCCGGGTTGGCCCTCATCGACGACGACCCGGCCGCCGCCTGCGCCGCGGCCTGGCATGCCGCCGCGTCGATCTCCAGGGCGTCCAGCCCCGGCAGGCCCGCCGCACGGGACCAGTCGGCCAGCAGCGCTGCGGCCTCGGCGACCGATGCATCGGCCCGCCCGAACGCCGCCCCGATCCAGGCGCCCGCCTGGTCCAGCCGGGCCGCCAGCGCGCGGTCCGTGACCGCCCGGCGGTTTGCCACCAGCACATGCGGCAGCAGCGTGCCGCAGATCGCGCCATGCGCCGCCCCGGTCAGCCCGCCCAAGGGGCCGGCCAGCCCATGCACCGCGCCCAGCCCGGCATTGGCCAGCGCCATGCCGCCGCACAAGCTGACCCAGGCCATCTCGTCGCGCGCTTGCGGGTCTTCGGCCTGCATCAGGCGGACCAGCGACGCCAGCCCACGCGGGATCGCGTCGCGGCACAGCGAGTCGGTTAGCGGATTGGCGCGGGTGCAGACATAGGGCTCGATCACCTGCGTGACGGCATCCAGCCCCGAGGCCAGCGTCACCGCGCGCGGACAGCCGTCCGTCAGGGCCGGGTCCACGATGGCCAGCGCCGGCAGCATCCGCGCATCGCGCAGGCTGACCTTGCGGCGCGCCTCGGGGACGCCGATCACGGCGTTGCGGGTGACCTCGGCCCCGGTGCCGGCGGTGGTGGGGATGGCCACGAAGGGCAACGGGGGATGGTCCAGCGGCAGCCCCTGTCCCACGACCTCCAGATGATCCATCAGCGGACGGGTCATGGTCAGGCAGGCCGCCAGGGCCTTGCCCGCGTCGATCACCGCCCCGCCGCCCATCGCGACGACGACCTGGACCTCCGCGCCCGTCCGGACGCCTGCCTCAATCAGGGCGATGTCGGGTTCATGCGGAACGGCGAAGGTTGCGACCGAACAGCCCGCCGCGGCCAGATCGCGAGCCAGCGCCGCGCTGCGGCCCGGATCGCGGCCATGGATCAGCAGGACCCGCCGCCCCAGGGCCGCGACCCGCCCGGCGGCCATCGCCGCCTGCCCCCGGCCGAACAGGATCTCGGTGGCGGTGGCAAAGGCGAAGGGCTGGGGCATGGGGCGTCCTGTCGATGATGGGTCAGATATTCAGCTTATCCGCCCCGGTGTCGATATGCGGCGCCCAGAATGCGACACTTTCGGCGATCTGGGCGATGACCTGCCGGTCGTTCGGGTCGCGTTCCTTGAAGGACAGCTCCAGGCAGATCTCGTTGTCGACCGCGCCGCCCTGGGCCAGCGCGTCCAGCAGGGGTTCCGGCTGGACGCGGCCCTTGGCGTTGAATTCGGCGGTGAAGGGGCGGTGGCCGCCCTTGTCCATCAGCGACTGCTTGATGTGAATGATCGGGCTGACGCGCGGCACGGCGCGGGCCCAGGCATAGGGGTCCAGATCGTCCGGATCGGGGCTGGTGACGTCGCCGTGGTCGATATCGGCCATCATCCACATCGGCACCGCCATGTCGGCCGCGCTTAGCCGGTCCTGCAGCGCCAGGGCGGCCGGGATCGTCTCTCCGAATTCGCGGCCCACGCTCATGGGCTCCCAGAAAACATAGTCCAGCCCGGCGGCCTTCGCGTGATCCGCGACCTCGGCCCAGCAGTCGATGGCGATGCGGATCAGATCCTCGCGCCGGGCCGGACCGTCGTAATCGCGATAGGTGAAGATCGCGAACTGCGTGCCCACCGACCGACCGCCCAGATCGGCGGTGATGTCCGCGAAGGTCTTGAACCAGTCGACATAGTATCGCCGCACATCCGCATCGGGATGGCCGAAATGATTCAGCCGACCATAGGGCCCGGTCATGCCGCTGGTGACGCGCACCCCGGTCCGGACCAGCGCCGCGCGCATCTGCCGGGTCAGGCGACGGATCACCGGCGCGGGCCAGGAGGGATTGATGAACTCATGCGTCAACTGCAGGTCGCGGATGCGCAGATCCCGCGCGACCGTGTCGATCAGGTCGTCCGGATCGGCAAAGCGGTTGACCAGCGGATTGGTGTTCAGCGACAGTGTCAGCATCACGTGATCTCCGGCGCCAGGGTGTCGTCGAACCAGGCGGCAAAGGCCGCCTGCTGGTCCCGGGTCAGGTGCAGATAATGCTTGGTGCGCCGGGTCAGGATGTCCTCGGGGCTGCGTGCCCATTCCTTGGCGACCAGATACCGCGCCTCGGCCTCGTAAAGCTGTCCACCGAAATGGCGTCCCAGGCCCGACAGGGTCATGGCGCCCGCCACGACATCCTTGGTCCGCGCGCCGTACAGGCGGCCATAATGCTGGACCAGCGCGCGCGGCATCCAGGGGTGCAGTTCGCGCTGCAGGTTGGCAAAGCTTTCGTAATCGGCATTGGCGATCTCGCCGCCCGGCAGGGTCGCGGTCTCGGTCCAGTCGGGGCCCATCTGCGGGAACACCTCGGTCAGGCGGTGCATGCCGCGTTCGGCCAGTTCGCGGAAGGTGGTGATCTTGCCGCCGAAGACGTTCAGCAGCGGCGCGCCACCGGTCTTGTCCAGGTCGAACACATAGTCCCGCGTGACCGCCGACGGGTTGCCCTGCCCGTCGTCGAACAGCGGGCGCACGCCCGAAAAGCTGTGGATCACGTCGGACCGGCGCAGCTTCTCCTTGAAATAGCGGTTCACGGCGGCCAGCAGATAGTCGATCTCGGATTCGTCGGCAGTGACGTCCTCGGCCCGGCCGTCATAGGCGATGTCGGTCGTGCCGATCAGCGCCATGTCGCCCTCGTAGGGGTTGATGAAGATCACGCGCTTGTCGTGGTTCTGCACCAGATAGGCGTTGGTCCCCGCCCACCATTTCGGCACGATGATATGGCTGCCTTTGACCAGGCGCACGTTGCGGGCCGAATTCGACCCCGCAACGCGGGTGATGAAGTCGCTGACCCAGGGACCGGCGCAGTTGACCAGGCAGCGGGCGCGGAACTGCCGTTCCTCTCCGGTGACGGTGTCGCGGGTGGTCACGGACCAGGCGTCGCCCTCGCGGCGTGCCGACACACAGGCGGTGCGGGTCAGGACGGTCGCGCCGCGCTCCGCCGCATCGACCGCGTTCAGCACCACCAGCCGCGCGTCGTCGACCCAGCAGTCGCTGTATTCGAACCCCTTGTGGTACTTGTCCAGCAGCGGCGCGCCCTCGGGATCGCGGCGCAGGTCCAGCGTGCGCGTGCCCGGCAGTTTCTTGCGCCCGCCCAGGTTGTCATAGAGGAACAGCCCCAGCCGGACCAACCAGGCGGGCCGGTCGTCGGGGCTGTGCGGCAGCACGAAGCGCATCGGCCAGATGATGTGCGGGGCCGCGGCCAGCAGCACCTCTCGTTCGATCAGCGCCTCGCGGACGAGGCGGAATTCGTAATATTCCAGATAGCGCAGCCCACCATGGACCAGCTTGCCCGAGCGCGACGAGGTGCCCTGCGCCAGGTCGTCCTTTTCGCACAGCACGACCGACAGGCCCCGCCCCGCGGCATCGCGCGCGACGCCCGCGCCGTTGATGCCGCCGCCGATCACGAACAGATCGATCATCTCGTGGCCTTGGGTCATCCTACTCTCCTGTCGTGGTGCGGGCCCGCGCCATGGCTGCCCAGACGGGCGGCAGGGCGGCGCGGGTCGCGGCAAAGGCGGGGAACAGCCGCGCATAGGTCGCGGCCAGATGGGGATCGGGGGCCTCCGGGGCGCGCAGCAGGGGCGTGACCCATTCGGCGATGCAAGCGTCCATGTCGCGATAGGCGCCGATGGCCACGGCGGCCATCATCGCGGCCCCCGCGGCCCCGGCCTCGTCGCGGTCGGACACGCGGACCGGCGCGTCCAGCGCGGCCGACAAAATGCGCCGCAGGGCGGGCGACCGCGCCGCCCCGCCGGTCAGGCGCAGTTCGGACGGAAGCGGCCCCATCGCGGCGTAACAGTCGCGCATGGCCAGGCCCAGCCCTTCGGCCACGGCGCGCACCAGATCGGGATAGCGATGGCCCGCCGACAGGCCGGTGAACCCGGCCCGCGCCGCAGCATCGACGAAGGGCCCGCGTTCCCCGGCATCCGAGATATAGGGGTGGTACAGGATCTGCCCCGGCGCGGCCTGGCCCAGCCAGCCGTCCAGCCGCGCGACAAGGTCGCGATGCGTCACCGGCTGGCCCATGTCCGACAGGATACCCGCCGCCAACCCCAGCACCCAATCGAGGTTCAACGTCGCCGCCATGTTGGTCTGGACCTGCGTGACCACGCCCGGCACCGGCAGGCATATGACATAGCCCGTGCCCTGATCGTTCAGATGCACCCGGTCGGCGGTCACGGCGCGCAGATGCACCCCGGTCGAGCCGACCGTCGAACAGGCCACGTCCCCCGCCCCACCCAGCACGCCCGCACCCAGCGCGGTCATCACCATGTCGACATAGCCCAAGCTGACCGGCGTGCCTGCCAGCAGGCCCGTCGCCGCAGCGGCATCCGCGGTCAGCGGATGGGTCACCTGCGTACCGTCGATGATCGGCGGCAGCAGGCCGCGCCGATGCGTCAGGCCCAGCGCCGCGATCACCGTGTCATCATAAGCACGGGTGCGGAAGTTGCCGAAGGTGAAGCTGGCCTCGGACGGGTCTGTCGCCCGCACGCCGGTCAGGTTCAGATACAGCCAGTCCTTGCAATGCAGCGCGACCCGCGCCCGGTCCAGCAGGTCCGGGTGATGGGCGTCCATATGGGCCATCTGCGCGCCCTGCTGGCAGGTGTTCAGGCCGGTGCCCGTCGCCTCGAACCGGGCGCGGTCCTGGCCCAGGCGGCCAACGGTCGGTGCGGCGCGCGCGTCCAGCCACAGCCAGGCATCGCCCACCGGGCCGTCGTCGCGGACCAGCCAGGTGCCGTCGCCCTGCCCCGTCACGGACAGCGCCGCGGTCCGCCCCGCCAGGTTCGGGATATAATCGGCCAGCCCGCGCAGCGCGGCGGCGCAATCATTCCAGGTCCGGGCCATGTCCTGCGTCGCGGCACCCTGCGCCCCGGTCGCATAGCGATTCGGCACCGCCGCCGCGCCCAGCTGACGCCCGGAAAGATCGAACCCCACGGCCTTGATGACCGAGGTCCCGGCATCGATTCCGATCAGCACGTCGCGCTGCTTTTCCGTCATGATGCCTCCATACCTTGGCCCCGGTTTATATCACGATGATCGCACAGGGAACGTATTTTTTTACGGACACGGCAATTTATTTCATCTAAGCTGGTCCTGTTCGCGTCCTAAAGGATGCGCGGAATCGCCGCAATCACAGGCCCGCGCCACGCGAATCGACCGGAGGGGAGGCCGGACCGCATGACGACTTTTGCCAGCACAGGCTTGCGCCCCGCATGCCCTCGCGCCATGGATGCGGCCCGTGCGGCGACCGCCGCAGGGCAGGCCCCAATGCGCATTATCTCCGCGAGGTCGATCACGTGAAGTTATCATCAACCATGAGATGTGCGCCCGCCCGCCCCGTGTTCCAGCCAGAGGCAGACCGATGACCGACAGCACCACCGCCCCCCGGGCCCCCGCCGCCAGCCGTCGCGGCCTGATCCTGTCCGTGGCCCTGGGCCTGGCCGTCCTGGCCGCCATCGCGCTGGATACCACCGTGGTGCAGGTCGGCTCCGAGGCGGATGCCCGCCAGCAGGCGTTTTCGCCCGACACCTATGGCACGCAGGAATTCCCGCGCATCCGCGACGCGGTGATCGAACGCGCCGTGCCCGCCACCGACCTGGCCGCGGCCATCGCCGCCGATCAGGACGCGGCCATCGCCGAATACGGCACGCCCGCATCGACCGGCGCCATCATGATGGTCACCGTGACCGGCACCGCCGGAGAGCCGCGCGCCGGGGTCTATCCGCTGACCGTCGAGGGCCTGCCCGAGGATCTGCGCGTCCGCGTGCAGACCGGCCCCGCGATCAACGGCACCGACCTGCGCGACGCGCCGGGCGACATCGCCTTCGGTGCCTTCAAGAACCAGATCGAATACCAGGACGCGGGATCGGGCATCAACCGCGCCATGGCGGCCGAGGTGCTGGCCCCCATCGACACCACCGCCCTGGCGGGCAAGCAGGTGACGGTGACCGGGGCGTTCCGGCTGATCAACCCGTCGAACTGGCTGATCACCCCCGTCGCGCTGGAGGTCCAATGAGCGCCCAGGTTGTCCTTGCCGCCCGCAACGTGGCCAAGTCCTATGGTCAGGTCCACGCGCTGAAGGGCGTGAACTTCGACATCCATCGCGGCCAGGTCACCACCCTGTTCGGAGAGAACGGCGCGGGAAAATCCACGCTGATGAAGATCCTGTCGGGCGTGATCCAACCCACATCGGGCCAGATCGTGCTGGACGGCCAGCCGGTGGCCTTCGCCAATGCGAATGACGCGCGCGACCGGGGGATTTCCATCATCCACCAGGAGCTGTCGCTGGCCCCGAACCTGTCGGTGCGCGACAACATCTTCATGGGCCGCGAGATCATGGGCCCCTTTGGCGTCGAATACGCCGAGGAGGACCGCCAGACCCGCGCCCTGATGGAGGAGCTGGAGGAGCAGATCGACCCCGCGACCCTGGTCGAGGACCTGCGCCTGGGCCAGCAGCAGATCGTCGAGATCGCCCGCGCCCTGTCGGTGGACAGCCGCATCCTGATCATGGACGAGCCGACCAGCGCCCTGTCGGCCAGCGAGGTCGAGGTGCTGTTCAAGGTCATCCGCGACCTGACCGCGCGCGGCGTCAGCATCGTCTACATCTCGCACCACCTGGAGGAGGCGCTGACCATCACCGACCATGCGGTGGTGCTGCGCGACGGGGTGATGACCGCCTATGCGCCACGCGCCCAGATCGATCTGGAATGGATCGTGCGCAACATGGTCGGCGAGAATTACGACCTGGGATCGCCCCCGGACAGCACCATGGGCAAGGTCGCCCTGTCGATCCGCGACCTGTCGGTCCCGGACGCCACCGGCCAGGACCTTGTGCGCGGGCTGAACCTGGACGTGCGCGCCGGAGAGATCGTCTGCATCTATGGCCTGATGGGCGCGGGCCGCACCGAACTGCTGGAGACGGTCGCGGGGCGGCTGCGCGCCACCGGCGGCCAGATCGTGCTGGAAGGGCACGAGATCAGCCACCTGTCCATCGGCGAACGCATCGCCCGCGGCCTGGCCCTGGTCCCCGAGGACCGCCAGCGCGACGGCCTGGTCCAGACCATGAGCGTCGGCCAGAACCTGTCGCTGGCCTCGATCGCGCGGTTCACGCGGGGGCTGTTCACCAGCACCCGCGCCGAACGCGACCTGATCGACGACAGCATCCGCCGCGTGACGGTCAAGACATCGGGCGGCGGCGCCCCCATCGGGTCGCTGTCGGGCGGCAACCAGCAGAAGGTCGTGATCGGCAAGATGCTGGCCACCCGGCCCCGCGCGATCCTGCTGGACGAGCCGTCCCGCGGCATCGACATCGGCGCCAAGGCCGAGGTGTTCCGCCTGCTGGCGGAAGGCGCGCGCGCCGGGCTGGCGGTGGTCTATTCCACCTCCGAGGTCAGCGAATGCCTGTCCATCGCCCACCGGATCATCGTCATGCACAAGGGCCGCATCACGGCCGAATTCGACAGCACCGTGTCCAAGGACCGGATCATGGCCGCCTCGGGCGAGTCCGTGGCCGCCTGACGCGCCCGAGGGAGGGAACACATGTCCGCAACCACCACGACCGCCCCCGCGAAAGGCCGCCAGTTCCATCTGGGCCGCCTGCTGCTGGAAGGGCGCGCCTTCTTCGCGCTGATCGCCATCATCGCGGTCTTCTCGTTTCTGTCGCCGAACTACTTCACGCTGTCGAACCTGCTGATCATGTCCAGCCAGGTGGCGATCTTTGGCATCCTGTCCATCGGCATGCTTCTGGTCATCCTGAACGGCGGGATCGACCTGTCCGTGGGCTCCATCCTGGCGCTGTCTGGCGTGGTCGCCGGCGCGATGATGCAGGGGGTCGAACTGGATGCGCTTGGCGTGATCCTGTATCCGCCGGTCTGGGCGGTCGTGGTGCTGACGCTGTGCGTGGGCGCGGCCGTGGGCGCGGTCAACGGCGTGCTGGTCGCGATCTTCAAGGTGCCGCCCTTCGTGGCGACGCTTGGGGTCATGTACGTGGCGCGCGGCATCGCGCTGTTGATGACCAACGGGCTGACCTACAACAACCTGCGCGGGTCCGAGGCCCTGGGCAATACCGGCTTCAACTGGCTGGGCTTCTACCGCATCGGCGGGGTGCCGATCAGCGTGATCGTGCTGGCGGTCGTGGCGATCGCCGCGGGGCTGATGCTGGGCCGGTCGGCCTTCGGGCGCTGGCTTTACGCATCGGGCGGGAACGAACGCGCGGCGGAGCTGTCCGGCGTGCCGGTCAAGCGGGTCAAGATCACCGTCTACATGGTGTCGGGCGCGCTGGCCGCCGCCGCGGGGCTGGTCCTGGCGTCGCAGCTGACCTCGGCCGGACCCACGGCGGGCAACGCGTATGAACTGACCGCCATCGCCGCGGTCGTGATCGGCGGCGCGGCCCTGACCGGCGGGCGCGGCAACGTGCGCGGCACGATGCTGGGCGCCTTCGTCATCGGCTTCCTGTCGGCGGGCCTGGTGATCATCGGGGTCAGCTCCTACTGGCAGACGGTGTTCACGGGCGCGGTGATCGTGCTGGCCGTGCTGATGAACTCGCTTCAATACGGCAGCGGCACGCGCAAGACGTGAGGCCCTGCCCCCGACCTTCCCCGCGCGCCAAAGGGATGGCGCGCGGAAAGACTGCCCCGCACCGGGCAGGACCACCACACCAAGGGAGAGAGACCAAATGATGAAGATGACGCGCCGGATGCTGATGGCCGCCGTGGCCACCGTGCCGCTGATGGCCGGATCGGCCTGGGCCGAGGGGCTGATCACCGTGATCGTGAACGATCCGGCCAACCCCTACTGGTTCACCGAGGGCGAGGTCGCCAAGGCCACCGCCGAGGAGCTGGGCTATACCGCCAACGTGGCCGCCCATCGCGGCGACACCAACACCGAAAGCACGCTGATCGACACCGCGATCACCAACCAGTCGGTCGCGATCATCCTGGACCCGGCCAATGCCGACGGTTCGGTCGGTGCCGTCCAGAAGGCCGTCGATGCGGGCATCCCGGTCTTCCTGGTCAACGCCGAGATCAACCAGGAGGGCCTGGCCAAGGCGCAGCTGGTGTCGAACAACGCGCAGGGCGCGGCCCTGGGCGCGCAGGCCTGGGTCGAGGCCATGGGCGAAGAAGGCGGTCAGTTCGTCGAGCTGTTCGGCAACCCCTCGGACAACAACGCCCAGACCCGTTCGAACGGCTACGAGACCGTGCTGAGCCAATATCCCGAGTTCGAGAAGGTCGGCCAGGAAGTCGCCAACTGGGACCGCACCCAGGGCTATCAGCGCATGCAGTCGCTGCTGCAGGCGAACCCCGACATCACCGGCGTGATCTCGGGCAATGACGAGATGGCGCTCGGCGCCATCGCCGCGCTGAAGGAGGCCGGCAAGCTGGACGCCGTGACCGTGGGCGGCTTTGACGGCAGCCCCGACGCCGTCGAGGCGGTGAAGGCCGGTGAGATGGCCTATACCGTCCTGCAGCCCGTCGCAGTCTTTGCCGAGGAGGCCGTCCGTCAGGCCGACACCTTCATCAAGACCGGAGAGACCGGCGTCGAGACCGAAAAGCAGCTGTTCGACTGCCTGCTGATCACGCCGGAGAACGTGGACAGCTACAGCGCCGCCTTCGTTCTGGACCAGTGACGCCACCGGGGCGCGCGCCGTCACGCGCGCGCCCCACCCACGCAAGGGCCGCATCCCCATGGACATGATCCCCTCGGACAGCCGCCAGGCGCGCCTGCAGGCGCGTCGCCAGCTGATCGCGCAGGCCGTCATGGCCGAGGGCAGCCTGCGGATCGAGGATCTGACCGACCGGTTCGGCATCAGCCTGATGACCGCGCATCGCGACCTGGACGAACTGGCCGCCAGGGGCCTGCTGCGCAAGTCGCGCGGCATCGTGTCCGCCGCCCCCACCAGCCTGATCGAGGCCAGCGACCTGTATCGCGACACCCGCCAGGGTCCGCAGAAATCCGCCATCGCGCAGCTGGCGGCCCAGCAGGTCGAACCGGGCCAGGCGGTGTTTCTGGACGACAGCACCACCGTGCTGCGCATGGTGCCGCATCTGGCCGCACGGGTGCCGCTGACGGTCATCACCAATTCGCTGACGCTGATGAGCGCCATCAAGGAGATCGGCGACATGACGCTGCTGGGTCTGGGCGGCCAGTTCCACCATTGGTGCAACGCCTTCATGGGACCGCAGACCACCGCCCAGATCCGCCGCCTGCGCGCGGACGTGGCGATCCTGTCGATGGCCGCCGTCACCGACGACCAGGTCTTTCACCAGTCCCCCGAGATGGCCGAGACGAAGCGCGCCATGCTGGACGCCGCCAGCCGCCGCATCCTGCTGGCCGATCACACCAAGTTCCCCCGCCGCGCCCTGCATTCGATGGGCGGCATCGAGGATTTCGACCTGATCGTCACCGACGACCGCACGCCCCCCGATCAGATCACCGCCCTGCGCCGCCGCGGCGTCGAGGTCCAAATCGCCGTGACGGGGGACTGACGCCATGCTGATCCTGGGCATCGACAACGGGCTGACCGTCACCAAGGCGGTGATCTTCGACGCCACCGGCCGGGTCCTGGCCACCGCGCGCCGCCGCGTGGCGCAGGTCATGCCGCAGCCGCGCCATGTCGAACGCGACATGGAGGACCTGTGGCGCCAGACAGCCGCCGCCGTGGCCGAGGCCATCGCCGCCTGCGGCCGCCCGGCCCGCGACATCGGCGCCGTCGC
>NZ_JXYF01000057.1:0-40047 GCF_000967735.1 Paracoccus sp. S4493 | reverse complement strand
GGCCCGCGCCCTGGCCGAGATCGACCTGGCCTGCGCCTTTGCCGATCTGGCCTCGGGCGAGGGCTGGGTCCGGCCGCGCGTGGACGACAGCCGCGCCTTCGTCATCGAAGGCGGCCGTCATCCGGTCGTGGAACGCGCGCTGCGCCGCAAGGCGGAGAGCTTCGTCGCCAACGACTGCGACCTGACCACCGGGGCCACGCCCGCGATCTGGCTGCTGACCGGGCCGAACATGGCGGGCAAGTCGACCTTCCTGCGGCAGAATGCGCTGATCGCGGTGCTGGCGCAGGCTGGGGCCTTCGTTCCGGCGCGCGCGGCGCATATCGGGCTGGTCAGCCAGCTGTTTTCCCGCGTGGGGGCCGCCGACGACCTGGCGCGGGGGCGCTCGACCTTCATGGTCGAGATGGTGGAAACGGCCGCGATCCTCAATCAGGCCGATGACCGCGCGCTGGTGATCCTGGACGAGATCGGGCGCGGCACCTCGACCTGGGACGGGCTGTCGATTGCCTGGGCGGTGATGGAGCATCTGCATGCCGCCAACCGCTGCCGCGCGCTGTTCGCCACGCATTACCATGAGATGACCGCGCTGTCCGCGAAGCTGGAGGGCGTCGAGAACGCCACGGTCACCGTGCGCGAATGGCAGGGCGAGGTGATCTTCCTGCACGAGGTCAGGAAGGGCGCGGCCGACCGCAGCTATGGCGTGCAGGTCGCGCGTCTGGCGGGCCTGCCCGCCTCCGTCGTGGAACGCGCCCGCACCGTCCTGACCGCGCTGGAAAGCGGAGAGCGTCAGGCGGCCCGCCCCGTGGCGCTGATCGACGACCTGCCGCTGTTCCGCGCCGCCCCGCCGCCCGCGCCCAAGGCCCGGCCGCTGGAAGACCGCCTGAAGGCGGTGCATCCCGACGCCCTGTCCCCGCGCGAGGCGCTGGACCTGATCTATGAGTTGAAAGCCCTGTCCGAGGAGACGCGCCCATGAGCTACAACACCTTCGGCCGCGAGTTCCGCTTTACCACCTGGGGCGAAAGCCACGGCCCCGCCCTGGGCGCGACGGTGGACGGCGTGCCGCCCGGCGTGCCCCTGACGGAAGACTATATCCAGCGCTTCATGGACCGCCGCCGCCCCGGGACGTCGAAACACACCACGCAGCGGCGCGAACCCGACCAGGTCCGCATCCTGTCCGGCGTCTTCGAGGGCGTCACCACCGGCACCGCGATCCAGCTGATGATCGAGAACACCGACCAGCGGTCCAAGGATTACGGCGACATCGCGACCAGCTTTCGCCCGGGGCATGCCGACATTACCTATCACCTGAAATACGCGGTGCGCGATTATCGCGGCGGGGGCCGGTCTTCGGCGCGCGAGACCGCGGCGCGGGTTGCGGCCGGAGCGGTCGCGCAGGCGGTTCTGGGCGCGTTGGTGCCCGATCTGAAGATCACAGGCTATATGGTGCAGATGGGGGCGATGCATCTGGACCGTGACCGGCTGGACCTGGGCGCGGTGAATGACAATCCGTTCTTCCTGCCCGATGCGGGCGCGGTTCAGGCTTGGTCCGATTACTTGGACGGCATCCGCAAGGATCAGAACAGCGTCGGCGCGGCCATCGAGGTCTGCGTTCAGGGCTGCCCCGCCGGCCTCGGCGCGCCGGTCTATGCGAAGCTGGACACCGATCTGGCCGCCGCGATGATGTCGATCAACGCGGTGAAGGCGGTCGAGATCGGCGAGGGAATGGCTTCGGCCGCGCTGACCGGAGTGGCGAACGCGGACGAGATCCGCATGGGGCCGGACGGGCCGGAATTCCTGTCGAACCATGCAGGCGGGATTCTGGGCGGGATTTCCACGGGTCAGGACATCGTCGTGCGCTTCGCGATCAAGCCGACCAGCTCGATCACCACGCCGCGCCGCTCGATCAATGCGCGCGGAGAGGAGATCGACGTGATCACCAAGGGCCGCCACGACCCTTGCGTGGGCATCCGTGCCGTGCCGGTGGCCGAGGCGATGGCCGCCTGCGTCATCCTGGACCACCTGCTGATGGACCGGGCGCAGACAGGCGGGGTTCGCGGTCAGATCGGCTGATCGGCCAAAAACGCGTCCACTTCGGCGCGGGTGGGGATGGCATCGCCCGCCCCCGCCCGCGTCACCTTGAGCGCCGCCGCCCCTGAGGCCAGCCGCAGGGCGGCGGCGACATCCGCCCCGCCGTCCAGCGCCGCCGCGAAATAGCCCGCGAAGGTGTCGCCCGCGCCGGTCGTGTCCACAGGCGTCACGCGGAACGAGGGCTGCTCATGCACTTGGCCCGTGGTCAGGTCGCGATATTCGGCTCCGTCGCCGCCGCGGGTGATCAGCAGGCCCTGCACCGGCAGGTCGCCGGAGACGCCCGCGAACAGCTGCTCCGCCTCTCCGGCGTTCATCGCCAGGATCGACACATGGGGCAGGACCGCGCGCACCGCGTCCAGATCGAAGGGGGCGGCGGAATAGATCACGCGCGCGCCCTGCGCCTGCGCCGCGCGGGCGGCGGCGACCTGGCCGTTCGTCTCGTTCTGGATCAGCAGCGTATCAGCGGGGGTCAGGGCGGAGAGGGCCTGCGTCAGGGCATTCTCGTCGATGGCACGGTTCGCGCCGGGGTGGATGACGATGGCGTTTTCCGCATCGGCATCCAGCAGGATGATCGCGTGGCCCGTCGCCTGATCCGCAAGCCGGGCGACATGGCCCATGTCCACGCCCGCCTGCGCCAGCCGGTCCCGCACCCAGTCATCGCCCGTGCCCATCGCGCCCAGGTGATGCGTGATTGCGCCCGCGCGCACCGCGGCGACCGACTGATTCGCGCCCTTGCCGCCCAAACCCTGCGCATAGCCGCGCGAGGCCAACGTCTCTCCGGGCTTGGGCAGGCTCTCCAGCCGATAGACATGGTCGATGTTGATCGAGCCCAGGTTCCAGATTGCCATGCACGCCTCCGCCGTTTGGCGGCCATGTGACCGGGCGGGCCGGGCCTTGTCCAGATGTGAAAAGACGCGCCCGTTGCGGGGCGCGTCCTGTCATGTCGACCTGTCGTGCAGGATCAGGCGGGCAGCTTGCCCTTGTGGGGCGCCCACAGCCGCTTGTTCACGACATAGAGCAGCGCGCTGAGCAGCACTAGGAACAGTACCGCGACCAGCCCCACGGACTTGCGGTCCATCATCTTGGGCTCGGCGGTCCACATCAGGAAGGCCGCGATGTCCATCGCCATCTGGTCGACGGTCGCCTCGGTGCCGTCCTCGTAGGTGACCTGACCGTCGGACAGCGGAGCCGCCATGCTGATCCAGCCGCCGGGGAAGGCGGTGTTGCCGTGCAGCAGCGTGCCGGCCTGTTCCTGGTCCTCGCCGGTATAGCTGGTCAGCAGGGCGTGGATGTATTCCGGACCGCCCATGCCGTTGACCAGCTGGCTGAGGCCGGTGCCGAAGGGGCCGTGAAAGCCCGCGCGGGCCTTGGCCATCAGCGACAGGTCCGGGCCCATGCCGTCACCCGAGGTTGCCGGGAAGTGATCGGTGATGGTGCGCGGACGCTCCTCTCCGATCGCGTCGTCGAAAACCGGCAGCAGTTCGGCCGCATAGGCGCGAACCTGATCCTCGGGCAGGCCGGGGCCGCCTTCATCCGCCAGGGTGCGGATGGCGACGTATTTCAGGCCGTGGCAGGCCGAGCAGACCTCGGTATAGACCTGCAACCCGCGCTGCAGCTGGAACTGGTCGTATGCGCCGAACGGACCCTCGTGTGGGAAGGCAACATCCTCGATGTGCCCGCCTTCGCCTGCGGCCATCGCCGGTCCGGACAGGCCAAAGGCCGTGACGGCGGCGATCGCTAGTGCTTTCAGCATGATCCTTGGTCCTCTCATTCGGCCGGCTGCGTCAGGCTGGTTCCACCAACCTTGGGCGCGTAGTGTTCGTTGAAGTCTTCCTCGATCGTGGCGGGCATGGGCTCCGGCTTCTCGATCACGCCCAGCAGCGGCAGGATTACCAGGAAGTAGCCGAACCAGTAGGCCGCGGCAGCCAGCGCGATGTAGGGATAGGGCCCCTCGGTGGGCATGGCACCGACCCAGGTCAGGACGACGAAGTCGACCGCCAGCAGCCAGAACCACCACTTGAACTGCGGACGATAGCGGCCCGAGCGCACGCGGCTGGTGTCCAGCCAGGGCGCCAGGCCCATCACCACGATGGCGCCGAACATCGCCAGCACGCCGAAGAACTTGGCGTCGACGATGCCGAAGGTCACGAACTGGACCAGCTGGACCAGCCACACCTCGGCGTCGAAGGCGCGCAGGATCGCGTAGAAGGGCAGGAAGTACCATTCGGGCACGATATGCGCGGGCGTGGCCAGCGCGTTGGCCTCGATGTAGTTGTCCGGGTGGCCCAGGTAGTTGGGCATGAAGCCCACGATCGCGAAGAACACGGCCAAAATGACGGCCAGCGCGAACAGGTCCTTGATGACGAAGTAGGGCCAGAAGGGCAGGGTGTCCTTGGCGGC
This sequence comes from Paracoccus sp. S4493, assembly GCF_000967735.1. Lineage (NCBI taxonomy): Bacteria > Pseudomonadati > Pseudomonadota > Alphaproteobacteria > Rhodobacterales > Paracoccaceae > Paracoccus > Paracoccus sp. S4493. The sequence continues at coordinate 35,562 of NZ_JXYF01000057.1, read as the reverse complement.
CTCCTCCTTGCTGGTGCGACGCACCTCGATGCCGGTCGGGTTGTTGTTGCCCGTGGTGTGGAAGGCCCACACGTGGACGATGACCAGGCCCGCGATGATGAAGGGCAGCAGGTAGTGCAGCGAGAAGAAGCGGTTCAGCGTCGCGTTGCCGACCGCGGGTCCGCCCAGCAGCCAGGTCTGCAGCGTTTCACCCACGCCCGGAATGGCGCCGAACAGGCCGGTGATCACGGTCGCGCCCCAGAAGGACATCTGACCCCAGGGCAGCACGTAGCCCATGAAGGCGGTGGCCATCATCAGCAGGTAGATCAGCATGCCGATGATCCAGGTGACCTCGCGCGGGGCCTTGTAGCTGCCGTAGTAGAGGCCGCGGAAGATGTGCAGGTACACGGCCACGAAGAACAGCGACGCGCCGTTCATGTGGATGTAGCGCAGCATGTAGCCGCCGTTGACGTTGCGCATGATGTGCTCGACGCTGGCGAAGGCCATGTCGACATGCGGGGTATAGTGCATCACCAGGACGATGCCCGTGACGATCTGCAGCACCAGGCAGAAGACCAGCACGATCCCCCAGATCCACATCCAGTTCAGGTTCTTGGGCGTGGGGATCATCAGCGTGTCGTAAAGCACGCCGGCGACGGGCAGGCGGCGGTGAAGCCAGCGTTCGAAGCCCGACTTGGGCTCGTAATGGTCGTGCGGAATTCCGGCCATGATAACCCTCCTTAACCCAGCTGAATGGTGGTGTCGTTCACGAACGACGCCAGCGGAATATGCATGTTCTGCGGCGCGGGCCCGCGACGGATGCGGCCTGCGGTGTCGTAATGGCTGCCGTGGCAGGGGCAGAACCAGCCGCCGAAATCGCCCGCGCCGTCACCGATGGGCACGCAGCCCAGATGGGTGCAGACGCCGATCTGGACCAGCCATTCGCCGGTCTCGTCCAGCGCGCGGTTCGCGTCGGTGGCGGGCGATCCGTCGGCCAGGTTGGGGTTCTGGGCGTTCTGGTCGGGCAGCTCGCTCAGCTCGACCGCACGTCCGGCCTCGATCTCCTCGGGGGTCCGGCGGCGGATGAACACGGGCTTGCCCAGGAACAGCACGGTGATCTGCGACCCGGCGGCGACGCCGCTGACATCGACCTGGATCGAGGCCAGCGCTTGCACGTCGGCCGAGGGGTTCATCTGATTCACAAGGGTCCAGGCGGCGGCACCGGCGGCCACCGTGCCTGCGCCCGCCGTGGCATAATAGAGGAAATCCCTCCGGGTGCCTACGTGGTCATCTGCGTGGGACACGGGTCATACTCCAATTCGGGCCGTCAATGCAGGCCGATACGACATTCCGGGCCGCGTCCGAAACGCAGCCTTCGCGGGGCGGTTCTAGCCCTCAATTCCTCGTCAGTCCAGATGATAAGCCGTCGCGGCCCGTTGCAATTCGACGCATTGGGCACAAATGCTGCACCCCCCGCGGGGATCAGAGCAGGCCCTCGGACCGGAACGACAGCTCGCGCGACTTGCCAATGATCAGGTGGTCGTGGATGGTGATTCCCATGCTTTCCGCGGCCTGCCCGATGCGTGCCGTCATGGCGATGTCGCTGTCCGAGGGCGTCGGATCGCCCGAGGGATGGTTGTGGACCAGGATCAGCGCCGAGGCGTTCAACTCCAGCGCGCGGCGGATGATCTCGCGCGGATAGACGGGGACGTGGTCCACCGTGCCGCGCGACTGCTCCTCGTCCGCGATCAGGACGTTCTTGCGGTCCAGGTACAGCACGCGGAACTGCTCGATCTCGCGATGCGCCATCGCGGTGTGGCAATAATCCAGCAGCGACTGCCAGCTGGACAGGACCGGGCGGTGCATGATGCGGGCGCGGGCCATGCGCTGCGCCGCGGCCTCGACGATCTTCAGTTCGGTTACGACCGCGGGTCCGACACCGTCGACCGCTTGCAGCCGGGCGGGCGGCGCGGTGACCACGCGATTGAAATCGCCGAAGGTCTCGATCAGGCGGCGGGCCAGCGGTTTGACGTCCTGGCGCGGGATGGCGCGGAACAGCACCAGCTCCAAAAGCTCGTAATCGGGCATCGCGGTCGCGCCGCCCTGCAGGAACCGTTCGCGCAGCCTTGCCCGGTGATCGGCCAGATAGGAGGGTGCGGCCTTGGTGGCCGGCACCACGTCATCCGCGGCGGGGCTGAACAGGGGCAGGGGCATTTCGCCAAAGGAACGATTCGGGTCCATGTGTGGAACATGAACCCGAATCGGTAAAGGAACGGTTAACCCTTAACGGGTCATCCCTTCCCAGAACCCCTTCACCTTGTCGAAGAAGCTGTCCGATTGCGGGCTGTTGTCGGCCTTCTCGGCCTCGAACTCTCGCAGCAGCTCCCGCTGGCGGGGCGTCAGGTTGACCGGCGTCTCGACGGTCAGCTCGATCAGCATGTCGCCGAAATCGCCCTGCGCGCCGGGGCCGTGGCGCAGGGGCGGCATGCCCTTGCCGCGCAGGCGCATCTGCCGGCCCGTCTGGCTGCCGGCGGCGACCTTGACGCGGGCGCGCCCGCCGTCGATGGTCGGCACCTCGACCTCGCCGCCCAGGGCGGCGGTGGCCATGCTGACCGGCACCTGGCAGGCCAGCGTCTTGCCGTCGCGCAGGAAGATGGCGTGGTCCTGTACCTCGATGAAGATGTACAGATCCCCGGCCGGACCGCCACGCAGCCCTGCCTCGCCCTCTCCGGCCAGCCGGATGCGGGTGCCGGTCTCGACACCGGCGGGAATGTTCACCGACAGCGCGCGGTCGCGTTCCATCCGGCCCGCACCGTGGCAGGCCTTGCACGGGTTCTTGACGATCTGGCCCGCGCCGCCGCAGGTCGGGCAGGTGCGCTCGACGGTGAAGAAGCCCTGCTGGGCGCGGACCTTGCCCATGCCTGCGCAGGTCGGACAGGCGGCGGGCTGGGATGCGCCCTCGGCCCCGGTCCCGTCGCATTCGCCGCAGGCGACCGAGCCGCGCACGGTGATCGGCTTTTGCACGCCGACATAGGCGTCCTCAAGGCTGACGCGCAGGTTGTAGCGCAGGTCCTGCCCGCGCTGCGCCCGGGCACGCCCGCCACCGCCGCCGCCGCGACGGCCCATCATGTCGCCGAACAGATCCTCGAACACGTCGGCGAACGCCGCGCCGAAATCGCCCGGATGCTGGCCGCGGCCACCGCCACCGCCGCCCATGCCACCCTCGAAGGCGGCATGGCCGAAGCGGTCATAGGCGGCCTTCTTGGTATCGTCCTTCAGGCAGTCATAGGCCTCGTTCGCTTCCTTGAAGCGGGCCTCGGCTGTCGCATCGTCCTGGTTGCGGTCGGGATGCAGCTCTTTGGCCTTGGTGCGGTAGGCCTTCTTGATCTCGTCGGTCGAGGCCCCGCGCGTGACCCCGAGCACTTCGTAGTAACAACGCTTGCTCATGTGTCGTCCTGTTCAGCTGTCCCCATGAAACAGGCCGGCCCGCGGGAAAGGCGGGCCGGCCCGGTCAGGGGATGCGGCCCCGATCAGCCGCGCTTCTTGTCGTCGCCCAGATCTTCGAAATCGGCGTCCACGATGTCGTCGTCGACATCACGCGGGGCGTCGCGGTCCGACGGATCGGAGTCCTCGGCGCTCTGCTGGTTCTTGTAGATCGCCTCGCCCAGGCGCATGGACGCGTCCATGACGTTCTGGATGCCCGACCGGATCTTGCCCGGGTCCTCGGACTTCAGCGATTCCTCCAGCGCGCCGATGGCCAGCTCGATCGCCTCGACGGTCGAGGCGTCGACCTTGTCGCCATGCTCGGACAGCGACTTGTTGGTCGAGTGGATCAGGCTTTCAGCCTGGTTCTTGGCCTCGACCAGCTCGCGGCGGGTCTTGTCGGATTCGGCGTTCGCCTCGGCATCCTTGACCATCCGCTCGATGTCCTCGTCGGACAGACCGCCCGAGGCCGCGATGGTGATGGTCTGCTCTTTGCCGGTGCCCTTGTCCTTGGCGGCCACCGACACGATGCCGTTGGCGTCGATGTCGAAGGTCACCTCGATCTGCGGCATGCCGCGCGGCGCAGGCGGGATGTGCTCCAGGTTGAACTGGCCCAGCATCTTGTTGTCCGCGGCCATCTCGCGCTCGCCCTGGAACACGCGGATCGTCACGGCGCCCTGGTTGTCCTCGGCGGTCGAGAAGATCTGGCTCTTCTTGGTCGGGATGGTCGTGTTGCGGTCGATCAGGCGGGTGAACACGCCACCCAGCGTCTCGATGCCCAGCGACAGCGGCGTCACGTCCAGCAGCACGACGTCCTTGACGTCACCCTGCAGCACGCCGGCCTGGATGGCGGCGCCAAGGGCCACGACCTCGTCGGGGTTCACGCCCTTGTGGGGCTCCTTGCCGAAGAACTCGGTGACCTCGGCCACGACCTTGGGCATGCGGGTCATGCCGCCGACCAGGACGACCTCGTCGATGTCGCCCTTGGAGCAGCCGGCATCCTTCAGCGCGTCCTGGACGGGCTTCATGGTGCGCTTGATCAGGTCAGCGACCAGGCTTTCCAGCTTGGAGCGGGTCAGCTTGACAACCAGGTGCAGCGGGGTGCCGCTGTTCTTGTCCATCGAGATGAACGGCTGGTTGATCTCGGTCTGGCTGGAGGAGGACAGCTCGATCTTGGCCTTTTCCGCGGCTTCCTTCAGGCGCTGCAGGGCCATCTTGTCCTTGGACAGATCGACGCCGTGTTCCTTTTTGAACTCGTCGGCCAGATAGTTCACGATCCGCATGTCGAAGTCTTCGCCACCCAGGAAGGTGTCGCCGTTCGTGGACTTCACCTCGAACAGGCCGTCGTCGATCTCCAGGATGGTGATGTCGAAGGTACCGCCGCCGAGGTCATAGACCGCGATCGTCTTGGTTTCCTTCTTGTCCAGACCATAGGCCAGCGCGGCCGCGGTCGGCTCGTTGATGATGCGCAGCACTTCCAGGCCGGCGATCTTGCCGGCGTCCTTGGTGGCCTGGCGCTGGGCGTCGTTGAAATAGGCCGGAACGGTGATCACGGCCTGGGTCACGGTCTCGCCCAGATAGGATTCGGCGGTCTCCTTCATCTTCTGAAGGATCATCGCGCTGACCTGCGCGGGGGAGTACTTCTCACCCTGCACCTCGACCCAGGCGTCACCGTTGCCACCATCCGCGATGGTGTAGGGGACCATCTTGCGGTCCTTCTCGACGGCCTCGTCGCCCATGCGGCGCCCGATCAGGCGTTTCACGGCAAAGACGGTGTTGGTCGGGTTGGTCACGGCCTGGCGCTTGGCGGGCTGGCCGACCAGGCGTTCACCGTCCTTGAAACCCACGATCGAAGGCGTGGTGCGCGCGCCTTCGCTGTTCTCGATGACCTTCGGCTGGCTGCCGTCCATGATGGCGACGCAGCTGTTGGTGGTGCCGAGGTCGATGCCGATGACTTTTGACATATGTGTTTAACCTTCTCTTGCGGCGATATCTTGGACTGCGGGTCCGTTGCGGCCCCCGAGGCCCGATCCCTTGACGAACGGGCCGGAACCTCCGGACCGCTTCGGGGGTGTATATAGGGATGCAATTCAGCCCCGCAAGCACTGCCGCAGCGCAAAATCGGTGGTTTGGGCCCGCGAAACCGGGGTCATGACGCTACTGCGCGGCGCTCCAGCTGATGGATTCGTACTTGCGGGTCGTGAAGTTGATCAGCAGCCCCACCATCAGCGCCGCGATCGCGAACCACAGGGGGTAGAACAGCATCGTGCGATGGGGCGAATAGTTGATGAACAGGAAGCCGCGTTCCTGGTCGATCAGGTGGAACAGCGGGTTCCAAGCGAACCACGGCAGGATGAAGCTGGGGATCATGTTGGCGACGAAGAACTTGCCCGACGCAAACATGTTCACGCGCTGATAGACCATCGTCAGCACCTTGCAGGCCTGCGGGGACCAGGGGCGGATGCCCAGGAAGATCAGCCCGATCGCGCAGCCGGTGAACCAGGACACCACGAACAGCGACCCGGCGCCGACAGGGTCCTCGATCGTGATCGGCTGGAAGACCATGTGGTAGACCGACAGGATCACCAGGCAGCTGATCGTCTGGCGGTACAGCACCGCCAGCGCCGCCCCCGAGATCAGCACCGCCGCGTTCAGGGGTTCGTGCTTGATGATGCCCGACGACACCGAATGGCTGCCCGCGACCGCGCCCACGGCCTGCACGTGCAGCATGAAGATGAAGATCCCCGACATGATGTAGAGCAGGAAATCCCCGCGGATCTGCGACCCGCCGATGCCGATCAGCGTGTACATGCCCAGAAACACCACGACGAAGACGACGCTTTGCATCATGGTCATGACCAGGCCCAGCACCGCGTTGCGGTGTTCGGTGCGCAGGTTGTACACCGTCTGGTGATAGATCAGCGCGAAGGTGGTGAAGGCGGCCTGGAACAGGTTCCGGTTCTGGCGCTGCTTGAACAAGGGCGGTGCTCCGTCACTGGCGGCCCGGCGCTTGCCGATGGACCCGCCGCACATCATAAGAGGCGCAGCACCCCCGCACAATCGGGCAGCGGCCGCAGGCCTCTGGCAGGGAAAGGAAAGTGAATGCAATTCGACCGACTGATCACCGAAATGCGGCGCCTGGCCCTGCAGGCCGGCGACCGGATCATGCAGATCTACGAGGCCGACGATTTCGATGTCCGCGCCAAGTCCGATGATTCGCCCGTCACCGCCGCGGACGAGGCCGCCGATGCGCTGATCTCGGCCGGGCTGCGCGAGGCGTTCCCGGACACGCCCCTGGTGACCGAGGAGCAGGCCGACACCCACGGCCAGAGCCTGCGCACCTTCCTGATCGTGGACCCGCTGGACGGGACCAAGGAGTTCGTCCAGCGCCGCGGCGATTTCACCGTCAACATCGCCTATGTCCAGGACGGCGTGCCGGTGCGCGGCATCGTCTACGCCCCCGCCAAGGGGCGGCTGTTCTACACCACCGCCGACGGGCGGTCCGTCGAGGAGACGGGCCCCTTCGGGGACGCGCCCGGAGAGACCCGCCCGATCGGCGTGAACCCGATGCCCGACAACCGCGGCCTGATGGTCGTCGCCTCCAAGTCGCATCGCGACGCGGCGACCGACGCCTATATCGACCGCTACGGCGTGCGCGACATGACCAGCGCGGGCAGCTCGCTGAAGTTCTGCCTGGTCGCCACGGGCGAGGCTGACCTGTATCCGCGCCTGGGCCGGACGATGGAATGGGACACCGCCGCGGGCGACGCCGTCCTGCGCGGCGCCGGCGGAGAGGTCGTGCGGTTCGACGACCACAGCCCCCTGGCCTATGGCAAGCCGGGGTTCGAGAACCCGTTCTTCATCGCCTATGCGCCGGGCGTCCTGCTGGTGAAGGAGTGACCATGTCGGTCGTCATCGTCATTCCCGCCCGTTTCGCCTCGACCCGCTATCCGGGCAAGCCGCTGGTCGAACTGCGCGGCGCGGGGGGGCAGGCGCGCAGCCTGATCCGGCGCAGCTGGGACGCGGCCGTCGGCGTGCGCGGGATCGACCGCGTTATCGTGGCCACCGACGACGACCGCATCCGCGACCACGCCCTGGCCTTTGGCGCGGAGGTGGCGATGACCAGCCCCGACTGCCGCAACGGCACCGAGCGCTGCGCCGAGGCGGTGGCGACCCTGGGCCTGACCCCCGAGATCGTGGTGAACCTGCAGGGCGACGCGCCGCTGACGCCTGCCTGGTTCGTTGAGGATCTGGTCGCCGGCCTGCGCGCCGATCCCGACGCGCAGGTGGCGACGCCTGTCCTGCGCTGCACCGGGGCGATGCGGGCCGACCTGATCGCCGACCGCCATGCGGGGCGCGTGGGCGGGACGACGGCGGTTTTCGGCCATGAGGGCCGTGCGCTGTACTTTTCCAAGGAGGTCATCCCCTTTGTTCCGGGTGACGTGGCCCCCGACGCGCCAAGCCCGGTCTTTCATCACGTGGGCGTCTATGCCTATCACCCGACGGCGCTGGCCGAATACGCCACCTGGCCCGAAGGCGCCCTGGAACGGTTGGAGGGACTGGAACAGCTGCGTTTTCTGGAACGCGGCCGCCATGTGCGCTGCGTCGAGGTCGAGGCACGCGGTCGGCAATTCTGGGAACTAAACAACCCTCAGGATGTTCCGCGTCTGGAGCAGATGATGCAGGACATGGCGATGATGTGATCGCCTGCCCCGCAGCGTTTGATCTTTGTGAATTTGCAGCGAATTCTCGACATTTGCTTGGCGACAAGCTGCCGAGAGCCTAACCTGCCCATTGAAGTCAATGTCGCTGCTGCACTAGGCATCGACGCCATTGCGGCGGGGACTGGTCCCGCCGAGCCATACAAAAGGTATCCGTCATGGGTCGCAAGGTTACAAAAGCCATCTTTCCGGTCGCCGGACTGGGAACACGATTCCTGCCCACCACCAAGAGCATCCCCAAGGAAATGCTGTCGCTGGTCGACAAGCCGCTGATTCAATACGCCATCGACGAGGCGCGCGCGGCAGGCATCAAGGAATTCATCTTCGTGACCTCGCGCGGCAAGGGCTCGCTTGAGGATTACTTCGACCACGCGCACGAGCTGGAATCCAGCCTGAAGAAGGCCGGCAAGACCGAGCTGCTGGAGATTCTGCGTGCGACGAACATGGATTCGGGCGCCATCGCCTATATCCGCCAGCACAAGGCCTTGGGCCTGGGCCATGCGGTCTGGTGCGCACGTCGCCTGCTGTCGGATGACGAGCCCTTTGCGGTCGTGCTGACCGACGACGTCATCCAGGGCGAGCCCCCCTGCCTGCAGCAGATGATCGAGGCTTATGGCGAGACCGGCGGCAGCATGGTCGCCACGATGGAGGTCGCGCCCGAAAAGGCCAAGGCCTATGGCGTTCTGGACGTGGCCGAGGACATGGGCGCGATCGTGCGCGCCAAGGGCATGGTCGAAAAGCCCGCCACCGGCACACAGCCGTCGAACCTGGCGGTGATCGGCCGCTATATCCTGGCGCCGACGGTCATGAAGAACCTCAACAAGCTGAAGCAGGGCGCCGGTGGCGAGATCCAGCTGACCGACGCCATCGCCGAGGAGATCCAGGCGGGCCGCGACGTGTTCGGCCTGCGCTTCCGCGGCCAGCGTTTCGATTGTGGTTCCAAGGCAGGCTTCCTGCAGGCGACCGTGGCCTTTGGCCTGGAGCGCGACGAGCTGAAGGACGAGTTCGCCGAGTACCTGCACGAGGTGATGTCCATGCGCCGTGCGGCCGAATAATCCATGTCGGATACGGTTCTGGTGACGGGCGGCGCGGGCTATATCGGCTCGCACGCCTGCAAGGCACTGGCGGCGGCGGGGTTCACCCCCGTCACGCTGGACAATTTCTCCACAGGCTGGCGCGATGCGGTCAAGTTCGGTCCGGTGGTCGAGGCCGACCTGATGGACCGTGCCGCCCTTGACGCGGCCTTCGCCGAACATCGGCCCGTGGCAGTGCTGCATTTCGCGGCCCTGTCCCAGGTCGGAGAGGCGATGGCCGAACCCGGCCTCTACTGGCGCAACAACGTCGCGGGATCGTTGAACCTGATCGAGGCCGCGGTGGCCGCGGGTTGTCTGGATTTCGTATTCAGCTCGACCTGCGCGACCTATGGTGACCGCGACGGCGAGATTCTGGACGAGGACACCCCGCAGGCGCCGCTCAATGCCTATGGCGCCTCCAAGCGCGCGATCGAGGACATGCTGACGGATTTCGGCGCGGCCCATGGCCTGCGCGCGGTGATCTTCCGGTATTTCAACGTCGCGGGTGCCGATCCCGACGGGCAGGTCGGTGAATTCCACCGCCCCGAAACGCATCTGATCCCGCTGATCCTGGATGCGGTCGATGGCAAGCGCGCGGCGCTGACCATCCACGGCACTGACTATCCCACCGCCGATGGCACCTGCATCCGCGACTATGTTCATGTGATGGATCTGGTCGACGCGCATGTGAAGGGTCTGGAATGGCTGCGGGCGGGACGCGAAAGCCGGGTGTTCTGCCTGGGCACCGGCGACGGATTCTCGGTCCGCGAGGTGGTGGACGCGACGCGCTCGATCACCAACCGCGAGGTGCCGATGCTGGACGGCCCGCGCCGGGGCGGCGACGCGGTCAAGCTGGTCTGTGGCAGCACGCGTGCCAAGGCCGAACTGGGCTGGTCGCCCGACCGATCGACCATGCCCCAGATGATCGCGGATGCCTGGCGCTGGCATCAGACGGGCGATTACAGGCAGTGACACCGCGCGGGGCGTGGCAGGCCTATCGCCTGCGCTGGAAGCGCCGCGAACTGATCTGGCGCGCCCTCAGGGCGCGCCATCTGCTGCAGCCGGTCGCCGACCGTACCGCCGCCATCCGCCCCGCCGACATTCTGGCCGTGACCACCCTGCGCAACGAGATCGCGCACCTGCCGGGGTTTCTGGACCATTATCGCCGCTTGGGCGTCGCGCATTTCCTGATCATCGACAATGCCGGCACGGACGGGTCGGACCGGTTTCTGGCCGCCCAGCCCGACGTGTCGCTGTGGCGCTGCGACGCCAGCTATCGCGAAGCGCGGTTCGGGCTGGATTGGGCCGGCGCGCTGCTGTGGCGCTTCGGGCGGGGGCATTGGTGCGCGACCGTCGATGCCGATGAACTGCTGGTCTATCCCCATCACGATACCCGGCCGCTGCCCGATCTGACGGGCCATCTGGATCGGATCGGGCAGCCGGGGTTGGGGGCGGTGATGCTGGACCTGTATCCGTCGGGGCCTCTGGGCACCGCCGATGCGCCGCCGGAGGCGCCGCTGACACGGCGTCTGCCCTGGTTCGACGCGGGGCCGTGGCGGTCCAGCCGGGCGATGCCGCGCCAAAACCTGTGGTTGCAGGGCGGTGTCCGCGACCGGGTGTTCTTTGCCGATGCCCCGCGACGCGCGCCCACGATGAACAAGCTGCCGCTGATTCGCTGGACCGGGCGGGCCGTCTATGTGAACTCGACCCATTCGATCCTGCCGCCCCGGCTGAACCTGATCTATGACGGGCCGGGCGATGCACGGCTGTCGGGCGCGCTGCTGCACGGCAAGTTCCTGCCCGACATCGTCGCCAAGTCGCATGAGGAACTGGGTCGGCGCCAGCATTTTGCGGATCCGGATGCCTATGCCGCCTATCACCGCGCGGTGGCGGCCGGGCCGCGGCTGCACGGGCCAGAATCCGTGCGATTCACGGGGTGGCGGCAGCTTGTCGACCTTGGCCTGATGGGCATAGGCGACTGGCCGCGTTGACCAAAGCGCTGAATGGGCTTGCCAAAACGGGGTGTCCTGCACATTGCTAGGGCATGACGTCGCGCCGCACATCTTCTGCCGATCGCCGGTCCGCGTGATGCGCATGGGCCGGTTCCCGATCCCCGACCGCCTGCGGCGCAGGGCCGAACGGCAGTACCTGATCGCGCGCGCGTTCAACCGGCGGCGGGCCCTGCGGCCCGTGGTCAACCGCACTGCCCAGATCCGCAAGAACGACATCCTGGCCCTGGTGACGATGCGCAACGAACGGGTGCGGCTGCCGTTCTTTCTGAACTATTACCGCAACCTGGGCGTGAATCACTTTCTGTTCGTGAACAACGACAGCGACGACGGCAGCGGCAATTATCTGGCCGAACAGCCCGACGTGTCGCTGTGGTGGACCAATGCCGGCTACAAGCGGTCGCGGTTCGGGATGGACTGGATCAACCGGCTTCTGGCAAAGTACGGCCACGGGCATTGGTGCCTGACCGTCGATCCGGACGAGTTCCTGATCTATCCGCATTGCGATTCGCGCCCGCTGCCCGCCCTGACTGACTGGCTGGAGGCCTCGGGGCGGCGCAGCTTTCCGGCGATGCTGCTGGACATGTACCCCCGCGGCCATATCGAGGACGAACCTTATGCCGAGGGGACGGACCCGTTCACCATCGCCCGATGGTTCGATCCGGCGAACTACACGATCAGCAAGAACCCCTATTACGGCAATCTGTGGATCCAGGGCGGTCCGCGCACGCGCAAGTTCTTCACTGCCGAACCCCTGTCCGGCCCGGCGCTGAACAAGACCCCGTTGGTCAGGTGGGACTGGCGCTATGCCTATGTCAGTTCGACCCACATGCTGCTGCCCCGCCATCTGAACATGGTCTATGACGAGGCCGGCGGAGAGATGGCATCGGGCTGCCTGCTGCACGCCAAGTTCCTGTCCACCTTCGCCGACAAGTCCGCCGAGGAGCTGGACCGTCGCCAGCATTATGCCAACAGCAAGGAATACAAGGCGTATCACGCCGGGCTGCGCGGCGGCACCGACCTATGGTGCAGCGAATCGCGCGAATACGCCGACTGGCGCCAGCTGGAGGATCTGGGGCTGATCTCCCGGGGGAACTGGGCATGACGGGCCCGGTGGAGGTGCGCCGCGTCAGGCTGGGGGTGGTGCTTCTGTGCCATGCGCGCCTGGACGTGGCGGCCCACATGGCGCGGATCTGGGTCCAGGGCGGCGCACGGGTGGCGATCCATGTCGATGCCAAGGCCTCGGCCCGGTCGGTGGCGCGGATGCAGGTCGAACTGTCCGACCTTCCCGGCATCGTCTGGTCGCGACGCCACACCTGCGACTGGGGCCGCTTCAGCCTGGTGCGCGCCACCCAGGATGCGGCGCGGCTGCTGCTGGACAGCTTTTCCGACGTCACCCATGTCTATCTGGCATCCGGGGCCTGCCTGCCGCTGCGCCCGGTGCGTGACCTGACGGCGTTCCTGGCGCAGGACCCCAACCGCGACCATATCGAAAGCGTCAGCGCGCTGGACGTCGGCTGGACCGTCGGCGGGCTGAACGAGGAACGCTTTACCCTGTTCTATCCGCTGGACTGGCGCAGGCGGCGCTGGCTGTTCGACCGCCTGACCCAGTGGCAGCGCCGTCTGGGCATCCGCCGCAGGCTGCCCAAGGGGCTGACCCCGCATCTGGGCGCGCAATGGTGGTGCCTGACGGTGACGACGCTGCGCGCGATCTTGGACGATCCGCGCCGGGCCGAGTTCGACCGCTATTTCCGCATGGTCTGGATCCCGGACGAAAGCTATTTCCAGACGCTGGCGCGGCGCCACGCGACCCGCATCGAAAGCCATTCGCTGACCTTGGCCAAGTTCGATCACGACGGCAGGCCCTATCAACTGTACGACGACCACGCCCTGATGCTGGAGGAGTCGCGCTGCTTCGTGGCGCGCAAGGTCTGGCCCGAGGCCGCGCATCTTCTGGCGCATTTCCCGCGTCCGGCCGGTGCCCGCCCCGATCTGTCCGCGCCCCAGCCCCAACGGATCGAACGTCTGATCAATCGGACGGTCCGCCGCCGCCTGCTGGGGCGGCCCGGCCTCTACATGCAGTCGCGCTTTCCGCGCAAGGATGCCGAGAACGGCAAGACTTCGGCCCCCTATGCGATGTTCCAGGGCTTTTCCGACATCTTTCCCGGCTTCGAGGGGTGGCTGTCCGCGCAGGTCGATGCCGATGTCCACGGCCACCTGCTGGGCCCCGAGACGGTGGAATTCGGCGGCCGCCCGCAGATCGGGCCGGGGGCGATCTCGTCCAGCACGCTGATCCGCGACCGCGACCCGCACGGGTTCCTGACCGCGCTGATCCGCATCACCACGCGGATGCAGGTGTTCCAGTTCAGCCCGCGCGACAACCAGGCGCTGAACTGGTTCATCGCCACGGACCCGAACGCCCATATCCATGTGGTCACCGGGGCCTGGATGCTGCCGCTGCTGCGATCGGACATGCCCTTCGACGACATCCGCCGGGTCACGGCCCTGCTGCAGCGGGCCGAGATCGCGCAGATGGACGTGCTGAATTCGGTCTGGGTCAAGGCGCGCGTGCATGTCCATGAACTGTCCGATTTCCTGGCCCGCCCCCAGGAGATGCTGTTCCAGTCCCTGGCCCAGCTGCCGCGCCTGGCGGACGCGCCCACCGACATGCCGCAGATGCGCGATCTGCACGGGCTGCCCGAGCTGCTGCGGCGGCTGCGCAATTCCGGGCTGCGTCCACGCATGTTCGGCGACGGCCTGCCCATGCCGGACATCCCCCTTCCCGAAAGGACCGCCGCCGAATGACCGTTCCGTTCCGCCGCTTCGTCATCTTCGCCGAGATGCGCACGGGCTCGAACCTGCTGGAGGCGACGCTGAACGCGCTGCGGGGCGTCACCTGCTTTGGCGAGGCGTTCAACCCCTACATGATGGGCTGGCCCGACAAGGACGAATTGCAGGGCGTCACCCGCGCCCAGCGCGAGGCCGACCCGATGGTCCTGCTGGACAGGCTGTTCGACCGGCCCGGCCATCTGCCGGGCTTCCGCTATTTCCACGATCACGATCCGCGGGTCTTCGACGCGATCATGCATGACCCCGAATGCGCCAAGATCGTGCTGACCCGCAACCCGCTGGACAGCTATGTCTCGACCCAGCTTGCGCGCGAGACGAACCAGTGGAAGCTGAACGAGACGGAGACTCCGATCCCCGCCGCTATCACCTATGACGGGCCAGAGTTCCGCGACACCATCGCGGCTGTCGAGCGGTTCCAGCTGCGCGTGATGCACCGGTTGCAGGTGACCGGGCAGACCGCCTTCTGGCTGGGATACGAGGACCTGCGCGACCCCGAGGTGATGACCGGGCTGGTCCACTGGCTGGGCCGCACCGACATCGCACGGGTCGAACCCGCCAGCGACCAGGTGCCCCAGAACCCCCGCGAACTGGCCGACAAGGTCCGCAATTTCGACGAGATGCAGGCGGACCTGGCGCAGATTGACCCGTTCATGCTGCGCCGCATCCCAAATTTCGAACCGCGTCGCGGCCCCTCCGTGCCCAGCTTTTCCGCGGTCGAGGCGGGGCAGGGGCTGATCTTCATGCCGGTCCGCTGCGGGCCGGGGGATGCGGTGCGCGACTGGATGGCGACACTGGGCACGGTGTCGGGCGATTTCACCCAGACCAGCCTGCGCCAGTGGAAACGCCAGCATCCCGGTCATCGCAGCTTTGCGGTGCTGCGCCACCCGCTGCACCGGGCCTGGACGGCGTTCCGACAGCTGCTGACCGACAGCCGCCCCGAACTGCGTCAGCTGATGCGCGACGTCCATCGGGTGGCGCTGCCGCCGGACGCGGCATTGGCGGGGATGGATCGTCAGGCGCAGCTGGAGCTGTTCGCACAGTTCCTGGCCTTCCTGAAACGCAACCTGAACGGTCAGACCACGCTGCCCACCCATGCCGGTTGGGCCAGCCAGTCCGAGGTGATCGTCGGGTTCAGCCGCGTGGCCAGCCCCGACATGCTGATCCGCGAGGACCGCATCGCCGACGAACTGCCCACGCTGGCCCGCGCGGCAGGGATCGACGACGCGCGCCTGGCGGGGCTGAAGGTTCAGCCGATGCCCGATTTCCTGCGCGACAAGGCCCTGCTGCAGGCCGCGCGTCAGGCATATCTGCGCGACTACATCGCCTTCGGGTTTTCGGACTAGGGGGCGGGCCTATCGGCCCGCCTGCCCGTCACGCCTTGAGCAGCGCCGCCAGTTCGGCCTGCTTTTCACGCACCAGCGCCGCGTCGCCATCGGATTCGACGTTCAGGCGGACCACCGGTTCGGTGTTCGACTTGCGCAGGTTGAACCGCCACTTGCCAAAGTTCAGCGACACCCCGTCCAGGTCGTCCCGGCTGTCGGCCTGCGGCTCGTAGGTTTCGATCAGGCGCGCGATGGCCGCATCCGGGTCCGAGATGGTATAGTTCGTCTCTCCGGACGACGGATACAGGCGCATCCGCTCCTCCAGCATCTCGGCCAGGGTCATGCCCTTGCGCGACAGCAGTTCGATCATCAGCAGCCACGGGATCATGCCGCTGTCGCAATAGTAGAAGTCGCGGAAATAGTGATGCGCCGACATCTCTCCGCCATAGATCGCGCTGACATCGCGCATCTTGCGCTTGATGAAGGCATGGCCGGTCTTGGACACCACGGCCTCGCCGCCGGCCTCTTCGATCATGGCGCGGGTGTTCATGATCACGCGGGGGTCATGGACGATCTTCTCGCCGGGCGACTTCTCCAGGAATGCCGCGCCCAGCAGGCCCACGATGTATTCCCCGGGAATGAAGCGCCCGTTCTCGTCGAAGAAGAAGCAGCGGTCGAAATCGCCGTCCCAGGCCACGCCCAGGTCGGCCTTTTCTTCCTTCATCCGCGCGACGGTGGGGGGCTGGTTCTCGTCCAGCAGGGGGTTGGGGATGCCGTTGGGAAAGCTGCTGTCGACGTTGTGGTGCATCCGCACGAATGTCAGCGGCGCGCCCCGACGCTCCAGCTCCTCGGCGATCGCGTCGAAGGTCGGGCCCGCGGTGCCGTTGCCGGCATTCACCACGATCTTCATCGGGCGCAGCGCGGCGACGTCGACGAAATCGGCCATGCGCGATGCGTATTCGGCGCGTGCATGGCTGAAATCGGTGACGCTGCCCTTGGTAGTGGGGGCGAATTCGCCGTTGGTGGCCAGATCGACGATGGGCGGCAGTTCGGTCGCCGGGTCCAGCGGCGCCGAACCGCGACCCACGATCTTCATGCCGTTGTAGTTGATCGGGTTATGCGAGGCCGTGACCTCGATGCCGCCATCGGTGTCCTGGTTGCCGGTGTGGAAATACACCTCCTCGGTGCCGGCCAGGCCCAGGTCCAGCACGTCGGCGCCGCCGTCGGTCAGGCCCTCGATCAGCGCCGCGGCCAGTTCGGGCGAGGATTCGCGGCTGTCGCGACCCACGACGACGCGTTTGGCGCCGCGCGCCTGCGCAAAGGCGCGACCGATGCGATAGGCGACGTCCGCATCCAGGTTCTTGCCCAGCTCTCCGCGCACGTCATACGCCTTGAAGCAGGTGATCTCGCGCTTGCCCAGCTGATCGCGATTGTCCATGAAGTCCTCCGGTTCCTGTTTGCATCAGCGCTAACAGGTTCAAACCGTTTTTCAAGGCCGCCGGGGCCGGATTGGTTCCCTCGGACCTTGGGATCAGGTGACGGCGCGCGTTCGGCACGCTAGCCTTGCGCAAAAGCAAGGAGACCCCGATGGATGCCAAGGCCCTGATCGCCGCCTATTACGACGCCTTCAACGCGGGGCGCACCGACGACATGCTGGCGCTGCTGCATGACGACGTCGAGCACCATGTGAACGAGGGCAAGATCCGCCGCGGCCGCGCGCTGTTCGCGGAATTCAACGCCCACATGACCGAAAGCTATCGGGAAAACCTAACCGACATGGTCATCATGGCCAACGAGGCGGGCGACCGCGCGGCGGCGGAATTCGTCGTGAACGGGACCTATCTGAAGACCGATCCCGGCCTGCCCGAGGCCCGCGGCCAGACCTATCGCCTGCCTGCGGGCGCGTTCTTCACCATCCGCGACGGCCGCATCGCGCGGGTGACCACCTATTACAACCTGGCCGACTGGATGGCCCAGGTCGGCGCATGAGCGTCGCGGTCCGCGTCCTGACCGGCGATGCGCTGGCCGAGGCGCTGCCCGACGTGGCACGCCTGCGCATCGACGTGTTCCGCGACTGGCCGTACCTGTATGACGGCGATGCCGATTACGAACGCGACTATCTGCGCGCCTACCAGTCGCCCGGCGCGGTCGTGGTCGCCGCGATGGACGGGGACCGGATCGTGGGGGCGGCCACGGGCGCGCCGATGTCGGATCACGCCGCCGATTTCGGCGCGGCATTCGCGGATCGTCCCGAACCGCTGTCCGACATCTTCTACTGTGCCGAATCGGTGCTGCTGCGGGCCTATCGCGGGCACGGGCTGGGCCATGCGTTCTTCGACGCGCGCGAGAATCACGCCCGCGCCCTGGGCGCGCGTTGGTCGGCCTTCTGCAGCGTGATCCGTCCCGCGGATCACCCGATGCGTCCGGCCGAGTACTGGCCGCTGGATGCGTTCTGGCGCAAGCGCGGCTATGCGCCACTGCCGGGCGTCGTCGCGCAGTTTGCCTGGAAGGACCTGGGCCAGGCCACCGAGACCGAAAAGACCCTGCAATTCTGGATGAAACCGCTGTGAAGATCGCCGTCGCCGCCTATCCGATCGACTGGTTCGACAGCTTCGACGCCTATGCCGCCAAGCTGGCACGGTGGGTCTCCGATGCTAATGCCGATCTGTTGGTCTTCCCCGAATACGGCGCGATGGAGCTGGCATCCCTGTCCGGGCGCGCGGTCGCCGGCGATCTGGAGGCCAGCCTGCATGCCGTGGCGGCGCTGGACCCGCAAGTCCGGGCGCTGCATGCGGACCTTGCGGCGCGGCACGGCTGTCACATCCTGGGCGCGTCGGGGCCGGCCTTCGACGGCGCGCGCCCGGTCAACCGTGCGGTGCTGTATGGCCCCGACGGGGTGATCGGCCACCAGGACAAGCAGATCATGACCCGGTTCGAACGCGAGGAATGGCATGTCACCGGCGCGCCCGGCCTGCGGATCTTCGACACGACCCTGGGGCGGATCGGCATCCTCATCTGCTATGACAGCGAGTTTCCGTTGCTGGGACGGGTGCTGGCGCAGGCCGGGGCGCAGCTCCTGCTGGTGCCCAGCTGCACCGACACGGTCGCGGGGTTCAGCCGGGTGCGCATCGGCGCGATGGCCCGCGCGCTGGAAAGCCAGTGCGTCGTGGTCCAGGCGCCTACCGTCGGCCCCTGCGACTGGATGCCCGCGCTGGACGAGAACCGGGGCCGCGCCGCGATCTATGGCCCGCCCGACGGTTTCTGGCCCGAGACCGGGATCATCGCCGAAGGAGAGATGGACGCACCGGGATGGGTGCGCGCGACCGTCGATCTGTCCCGCGTCGATGTCAGCCGCAGGGACGGCGCGGTCCTGCCCTTCGCGCATTGGCCGGAACAGGAACCCTGTCGCCTGATCTGAGGACAGCCGCCGGAATTTACACTGTATTAACCGGTTTGCGCTTTAACTGACCCCGGATCGCGCCATATCCTGAAGGTCATGCTGCATGTCACCGAAACCATCGCCGTCCAGGAATGGGAACTGTCCGAACAGTTCACCCGGTCTCAGGGACCGGGCGGGCAGAACGTGAACAAGGTCGAGACCGCGGTCGAGCTGCGGTTCGAGGCCGCGACATCCCCTAGCCTGCCCGACCCGGTCAAGCGGCGGCTGCAGCGGCTGGCCGGACGGCGCTGGACGCAGGACGGGGCCGTCCTGATCCTGTCCCAGGAAACCCGCAGCCAGGCCCGAAACCGTGAACTGGCCCGCGAACGGCTGGCCGACCTGATCCGCCAGGCCCTGGTCGCGCCCAAGCGCCGCATCGCCACCCGCCCCACCCTGGGCAGCCAGCGCCGCCGCCTGAAGGCCAAGTCGGTGCGCGGAGAGGTCAAGTCCCTGCGCGGCAAGGTGGAGGACGAATGAGCGTCTGGCGCCGGACCCTCGATCTGCTGCTGGGGCGGCGGCCGGTGCTGATGCAGGTCGGCGCGATCTGCCGCGACCCGGCCAGCGGCAACGTCCTGCTGATCACCAGCCGCGACACGGGCCGTTGGGTCATTCCCAAGGGCTGGCCGATGGAGGGGCGCACCCTTCCCGGCGCCGCAGCCCAGGAGGCCTGGGAGGAGGCCGGCGTGCGCGGGCGCATCCGCCCGGCCGAACTGGGCCGCTTCCGGTACAGAAAGCAGCAGGACCAGGGCTATGCCGTCCCGGTCGAGATGCGGGTCTATCTGCTTTCCGTGGACAGCGTGTCCGACCGGTTTCCCGAGGACCGGCAGCGCAAGCGTCGCTGGTTCGCCCCGGTCGAGGCCGCCCGCATGGTGGTCGAACCGGGGCTCAAGCAGATCCTGGCCGGTCTGGACCGCCCCGATGCCGCCTGACCCGGCATGACGCACCGCCCCGGCTTTCGCGCGCTGGACAAGGATCTGGGCCGCATCGGCCATGCCGAGGTCGCACAGATGCATGCCTTCCGCCCCGTCTGGCGGCTGGGGCTGGCGGTGCTGGCGCTGGTGGGCGGGTTGCTGATGGTCATGGCGCTGTCGGGTGCCGCGCCCGGCATGCTGGCCATCGGGGCGGGGCTGGTGGTCGCGGCCTGGCTGGGCGTGGCGATCGGGGCGAACGACGTCGCGAACTCACTGGGTCCGGCGGTCGGGGCGGGGGCCATCGGACTGCTGCCCGGGCTGGCGCTGGTCGCCGTCGCGGGCGTGGCGGGGGCGGTGCTGGCCGGGGGCGCGGTGTCGGCCCGTCTGGCGGGCGGCATCGTCCAGCTGGCACCCTTGGACGAGGGCGGGCGCGCCCCGATGATGATGGTCGCCGCGCTGATCGGGGCGGCGGTCTGGATCACCCTGGCCACGGGCATCGGCCTGCCGGTCAGCACGTCGCATTCCATCGTGGGTGGCATCGCGGGGGCGGGAGCGGTGGCCCTGGGCCTGTCGGCGGTGGCCTGGGGGACGCTAGCGATCATCGCATCTGTCTGGATGGTGACGCCGGTGGTGGCGGGGGGCTTGGCCGGCGGTCTGCTGATCCTGCTGCGCCTGAAGGTGGTCGAGGCGCCGGACCGCGCCGGGGCGGCGCTATTGTGGCTTCCGCTGCTGGTCGGCCTGATGGCGGCGCTGTTTTCGGCCTATGTCGTGGTGCTGCTGGACCTGGGACCGCTGGCCGCCTGTGCGGCGGCCGCGCCGACCGGGGCGGGCGCGCTGTGGCTGACGCGGCGCAGCGTGCTCCGCGAACTGGCACGCCATCCGCGTAAACCAAGCACCAAGTCGCTGCTGCGCCCCGCGCTGGTGATGTCCGTGCTGATCCTGGGCTTTGCCCATGGCGCCAACGACGTGGGCAACATCGCGGGACCGCTGTCGGTGGTCCTGCGCGGACAGGGGATGTCGACCGCGATCGGCGTGGTCCCGGTGCTGGTGCTGGCGGGCGGAGGGCTTGCCATCGCCACCGGCACGCTGCTGTTCGGGCGCCGCCTGGTCCACATGGTGGGCAGCGGCATCACCAAGCTGAACGCGGGGCGCGCCTTTTGCGTGTCGCTGGCCACGGCCGTGACGGTGCTGGGCGCATCGGCCCTGGGCCTGCCGGTATCGACCACCCATGTGGCGGTCGGCGGCATCTTCGGCGTGGGTTTTGCGCGCGAATGGCTGGACCGCCGCCGCGGCAGCCGGTCCGAGGCCCTGCCCGCGGACGAGACGCGCCGCCGCATCCTGGTGCGGCGCAGCCATGTCGTGACCATCACCGCCGCCTGGCTGGTGACACTGCCGATCACGGCATCGCTTGGGGCGCTGGCCTGTCTGCTGGTGCTGTGGGTGACCGGGGTCTAGACCGTGACCGACAGCGCCTGCTGGACGCCCACCCCGAAGACGCGCTTGTAGCGTTCGATCTCGGCCGCGGGGCCGGTGGCCTTGGCGGGGTTGTCCGACAGCTTGACCGTGGGACGCCCGTCGGCCGCCACTGCCTTGCAGACCAGGCTGAAGGGCGCCAGCCCGTCGCCCGGCACAAACCCGCGAAAATCGTTCGTCAGCAGCGTGCCCCAGCCGAAGCTGACCTTGACGCGCCCATGGAACTGCCGATGCAGGGCCAGGATCTTGTCCACGTCCAGCCCGTCGGAAAAGATGATCAGCTTGCCGCGCGGGTCCTCTCCGCGCGACTGCCACCAGCGGATCGCGGTCTCGGCGCCCGTAGCCGGATCGCCGCTGTCGATGCGGATACCGGTCCAGCCCGCCAGCCAGTCCGGCGCGCCCGCCAGGAACCCTTCGGTGCCGTAGGTGTCGGGCAGGATGATGCGCAGGTTGCCGTCATGCTCCTCGTGCCAGTCGGCCAGCACGTCATAGGGCGCCTGGCGCAGGGCCGCGTCGCCATCGGCCAGGGCCGCGCGCACCATCGGCAGCTCATGCGCATTGGTGCCGATCGCCTCGATGTCGCGGCGCTGCGCGATCAGGCAGTTCGAGGTGCCGGTGAAGCGGTCGCCCAAGCCCTCGATCATCGCCTGCACGGCCCAGTCCTGCCACAGGAAGCTGTGCCGCCGGCGCGTGCCGAAATCGGCGATGCGCAGGTCGGGCAGGGCGCGCATGGCCTGGATCTTCTCCCACAGGCGGGTCATGGCGCGGGCATAGAGGACCTGCAGCTCGAATCGGCCCATGTCCTTCAGGACCGCGCGGGACCGCAGCTCCATCAGGATCGACAAAGCCGGGATCTCCCACAGCATCACCTGGGGCCAGGGGCCCTCGAAGGTCAGCTCGTACTGGCCGTCGCGCTTGTCCAGGTGATAGGCGGGCAGGCGCAGCCCCTCCAGGAACTCCATGAAGTCGGGGCGGAACATCTGCCGCTTGCCATAGAAGGTGTTGCCGCGCAGCCAGGTGCTCTCTCCGCGGGTCAGGGACAGCGACCGCACATGGTCCAGCTGCTCGCGCAGCTCGCCCTCGTCGATCAGGTCGGCCAGGCGCACGTCCTTGCTGCGGTTGATCAGACTGAAGGTGACGGTGGTGTCCGGGCTGTTGCGGAACACCGACTGGCACATCAGCAGCTTGTAGAAGTCGGTGTCGATCAGCGACCGGACGATCGGGTCGATCTTCCATTTGTGATTGTAGACCCGCGTGGCGATATCGGCCATGACGCTGTTTCCTTGACCATTTCGCCCTTGGTGCCTTGATCCGCGCGGGGGCGCAACCCTCAGGCCAGCGTGACGCCCGCCTGGCGCATCGCCGCGCGCGCGGCGGCCAGGCTGCCATCCAGGTCGATCGCACGGCACGCATCCTCCGCCACGCGGGCGGCAAAGCCAAGGCGGGCGGCGTCCATCGCGCTCCACGCGACGCAGAAATCATGGGCCAGCCCGACAAGGGTCAGGTCGGTGATGCCGCGGTCGCGCAGATAGCCGGCAAGACCGGTGGCGGTCGTGCGGTCGTTCTCGAAGAACGCGGAATAGCTGTCGATGCCGGCGCGGAACCCCTTGCGCAGCACCAGATCGGCCCGGTCGACCTGCAGGTCGGGGTGGAACTCCGCCCCCGGCGTGCCGATCACGCAATGGGCGGGCCACAGCACCTGCGGGCCATAGGGCATCTGCGTCATCGAAAAGGCGGCGGCGCCCGGGTGGTTGTCGGCAAAGCTGGCATGGTCGGCCGGATGCCAGTCCTGCGTCAGGACCACCGCGTCGAAATCGGCCATCATCGCGTTGATCGGCGCCACGATCTGGTCGCCCCCCGCCACGGCCAGCCGACCGCCGGGGCAGAAGTCGCGCTGCATGTCGATCACGATCAGGGCCTGGGTCATCCGGTCCGCCTTGGCTTCGGTCCGGCGCCACTAGACCGCCGGGCGGGGCCGGTCGTCAAGGGTGGTCGCGGACCCGGTTTTGCCATACCCTGACCGCAAGAAGATGTCGCACGAAAAGGGAGGACACGATGGGGATACAGGACGATCTGCACCACCCCGGTGAATATGACGAGAACGAGGTTCCGACCCGCTCTGCGCAGATGATCTGGGTGCTGCGGGCGCTTGGGGTGGTGATGGCCGGCATCGTCTGGCTGCTGCTGGGCGGACAGGAGGGGCTGTCCGAGGATGCACGCATCGTCGCCGCCGTCGGCACGCTGATGGCCATCTGGTGGATGACCGAGGCGATCCCGCTGTCGGCCACCGCGCTTCTGCCGATCGTGCTGATCCCGGCGCTGACGGAAACGACCGTCGGCCAGGCGACGCAGCCCTATGCGTCGTCGATCGTGTTCCTGTTCCTGGGCGGCTTCCTGATCGCCATCGCGATGGAGAAATGGCACCTGCACACGCGCATCGCGCTGCTGACGCTGCGCAAGGTGGGTGTGGCGCCCCGGCGGATCGTCCTGGGCATGATGCTGGCCACCGGCTTTCTGTCGATGTGGGTGTCCAACACCGCCACCACGCTGATGATGCTGCCCATCGGCCTGTCCGTCCTGTCCCTGGTGGTCGAACGCGGATCGCGCCAGGACGGCGCCGCGGCCGAGGATGCGATGAAGGCCGGCGGCACCATCACCGACGTCGTCAAGGACCCCAACATCAGCGCCTTCGGCGTCTGCCTGGTGCTGTCGATCGCCTGGGCCGCGTCGATGGGGGGCTTGGGCACGCTGCTGGGCAGCCCGCCCAATGCCATCGTCGCAGGCTATGCCTCGGACGAGCTGGGCCGCAACATCGGCTTTCTGGAATGGATGGTCCTGGGCACGCCGCTGGCCTTCATCTTCATCTTCATCGCCTGGTTCCTGATGACCCGCGTCCTGTACCGGTTCGACCTGCCCGAGATCCCCGGCGGCAAGCAGATGATCGAGGATCAGGTCCGCGACCTGGGCGCGCTCAGCCAGGGAGAGAAGATGGTCCTGGCCGTGTTCCTGGGCGCGGCGTTTCTGTGGATCGTGCCGGGCCTTCTGACCTCGATCCCGGCGATCGAGGCTGCGGCACCCTGGCTGGGCAACCTGGACGACACGGCCATCGCCATCGGCGCGGGCCTGGCCATGTTCCTGCTGCCCGGCAAGGGCCGCGACAAGATGGTCCTGGACTGGAAGGATGCCGAGGCCGGGCTGCCCTGGGGCGTCCTACTGCTGTTCGGCGGCGGGCTGTCGCTGGCCTCCGCCGTGGCGTCGTCCGGGCTGGACAGCTGGTTCGGCCAGCAGGTCACCGGCCTGGGCTCGCTGCCGACGATCCTGCTGGTCGCGGCTGTGGTCACGATCATCCTGTTCCTGACCGAGATCACGTCGAACACCGCCACCGCCGCGACCTTCATCCCGATCCTGGGCGGTGTCGCCTTGGGTATCGGGGCCGATGCAATGACGCTGCTGATCCCCGCGGCGCTGGCCGCGACCTGCGCCTTCATGCTGCCGGTGGGCACGCCGCCCAACGCCATCGTGTTCGGCACCGGGACCGTCACCATCGCCCAGATGGCCAAAGGCGGGTTCGTGCTGAACGTCGTGGGCATCCTGCTGATCACCGGCCTGACCTATCTGCTGGGCGGTCTGGCCCTGGGCCTGACCTTCTAGGGTCTGCGTTCTGATCTTGCGCCAAGGGGCGTGGCCGCGATAAGGCCACGCCCATGCTGCCCAAAACCCCCCTCACCGTCGCCGCACTCTATCACTTTGCCCGTCTGGCCGATCCGGCGGCCCGGCAGGGACCGTTGCTGGACCTGTGCCGCGCGCAGGGCCTGTGCGGCACGCTGCTGCTGGCGCCCGAGGGCGTGAACGGCACCATCGCGGGCCCGCGCGCGGGCATCCTGGCGGTCCTGGACCACATCCGCGCCTGGCCCGGTTTCGCGGGCCTGGACTGGAAGGAGAGCGCCGCCGACGCACCCCCCTTTGCCCGCATGAAGGTCCGGCTCAAGGCCGAGATCGTGACCATGGGCCAGCCCGACATGGACCCGGCCACGACCACCGGCCATTACGTGGCACCGCGCGACTGGAACGCGCTGATCGCCGCGCCCGACGTGGTCGTGATCGACACCCGCAACGATTACGAGGTCCAGATCGGCACCTTCCAGGGCGCCGTCGACCCCGGCACGAAAAGCTTTCGCGATTTTCCGGCCTGGTGGACCGACAACGCGCATCGGTTCCAGGGCAAGCGCATCGCGATGTTCTGCACCGGCGGTATCCGCTGCGAGAAGTCGACCAACTACCTGATCTCGCAAGGTGTCGATCAGGTCTACCACCTGCAGGGCGGAATCCTGAAATACCTGGAGGACGTCCCCCAAAAGGACAGCACCTGGCAGGGCGAATGCTTCGTCTTCGATCAGCGGGTCAGCCTGACGCATGGGCTGGCGCAGGGGCGGCACGGTCTGTGCCATGCCTGCCGCCGCCCCCTGGCACCCGAGGACCGCACCCGCCCGGAATTTGAGGACGGTGTCAGCTGCCACCGCTGCGCCGACGAATATTCCGACGCCGACCGCGCCCGGTTCCGGGAGCGGCAGCGCCAGTTCGACCGCGACGCCTGAACGTCTCCTTTGCCCAAATACCCCCTTCGGCGC
Source organism: Paracoccus sp. S4493 (assembly GCF_000967735.1). Taxonomy (NCBI): domain Bacteria; kingdom Pseudomonadati; phylum Pseudomonadota; class Alphaproteobacteria; order Rhodobacterales; family Paracoccaceae; genus Paracoccus; species Paracoccus sp. S4493. Next base: position 9,674 of record NZ_JXYF01000057.1, on the reverse strand, counting down.
GCCCTCAGCCCTGCGTGCCGACCCCGCCCGCTGCGATGGCGGCCATGTTCAGGATGTCGCTGACGGTCGAGTTGGTCGAACAGATCTGGATCGGGCGCGCCACGCCCGTCAGGATCGGACCGATGACGGTCGCGCCCGCCATCTCCTGCATCAGCTTGACCGAGATCGAGGCCGAATGCCGCGCCGGCACCACCAGCACGTTCGCGGGCGCGGTCAGGCGGCTGAAGGGATAGCGCGCGGCCGCGTCCATGTTCAGCGCCACGTCCACGGTCATCTCGCCCTCGTATTCGAAATCGGCACCGCGGCGGTCCAGGACGGTGGCGGCCTGGGCCATCTTGATAGCGCGTTCGCTGACCGGATAGCCGAAGTTCGAGAAGGACAGGAAGGCCACGCGCGGCTCCAGCCCTAGGTTGCGGGCCACCGCGGCGCCGCGGGCGGCAATGTCGGCCAGATCCTCGGGTTCGGGCCATTCATGGACCAGCGTGTCGCCGATCAGCACGATCCGGCCGCGGTGCAGCACGGCGGTGATGCCCACCGCCCCGTCCTGCGGGCGCACGTCGAAGACATGGCCGATCTGCGCCAGCACCGGCGCGTTCTTGCGCGTGGCCCCGGTTACCAACCCGTCTCCATGCCCATGCGCCAGCATCAGCGCCGCAAAGATGTGGCGGTCGCGGTTGGCCAGCTTGAACGCGTCCTCGCGGTCGACGCCCTTCCGTTGCAGGCGCTGGTACAGGAACTCGTGATAGCTGTCCAAATGCCGGGTGTTGGCGGCGTTCACGACGCTGATCTCGCGGAAGGCGTCGCCCATGCCCAGGGCCTCCAGCTCGGCCTTGACCTCGGCCTCGCGGCCCACGACCAGCGACTGGCCCATGCCGGTGCGCTGCCATGCCACGGCGGCGCGCAGCACGCGCGGATCGTCGCCCTCGGCAAAGATCATCCGGGCCTGGGCCTGCCGCGCGCGGGCATGGATGCCCTGCAGGATCGCGGCCGTCGGGTCCATCCTGTTCTTCAGCGTCTGGACATAGCCCTCCATGTCGATGATCGGGCGCCGCGCGACGCCCGTGTCCATCCCGGCGCGGGCGACCGCGGGCGGGATCACGTGGATCAGCCGCGGATCGAAGGGGGTCGGGATGATGTAGTCGCGCCCGAACTGCAGCTTGCGGCCATAGGCGACGGCGACCTCATCGGGCACATCCTCGCGCGCCAGTTTCGCCAGGGCCTCGGCGCAGGCGATCTTCATCTCGTCGTTGATGGCGCGGGCGTGGATGTCCAGCGCGCCGCGGAACAGGTAGGGAAAGCCCAGGACGTTGTTCACCTGGTTGGGATAATCGCTGCGGCCCGTGGCCACGATCGCGTCAGGGCGGACGGCATGGGCGTCCTCGGGCGTGATCTCGGGGTCGGGATTCGCCATGGCAAAGATCACCGGGTTGTCGGCCATGCTGACGACCATGTCCTGGGTCACCGCCCCCTTGGCGCTGACGCCCAGGAAGACATCGGCGCCCTTCATTGCCTCCTCCAGCGTGCGGGCGGTGGTCACGACCGCATGGGCCGATTTCCACTGGTTCATGCCCTCGGTCCGACCCTGCCAGATGACGCCCTTGGTGTCGCACATGATGCAGTTGTCATGCCGCGCGCCCATCGACTTCAGCAGTTCCAGACAGGCGATGCCCGCCGCACCCGCGCCGTTCAGGACGATCCGCACATCCTCGATCTTCTTGCCCGACAGCTCCAGCGCGTTCAGCAGGCCCGCGGCGCAGATCACCGCGGTGCCGTGCTGGTCGTCGTGGAACACAGGGATGTCCATCAGCTCCTTCAGGCGCTGCTCGATGATGAAGCATTCCGGCGCCTTGATGTCCTCCAGGTTGATGCCCCCGAAGGTCGGGCCCATCAGCTTGACGGCGTTGATGAACTCGTCCGCGTCCTCGGTGTCCAGCTCCAGGTCGATGGCGTTCACGTCGGCAAAGCGCTTGAACAGCACCGCCTTGCCCTCCATCACCGGCTTGGAGGCCAGCGCGCCCAGATTGCCCATCCCCAGGATCGCCGTCCCATTCGAGATCACCGCCACCATGTTGCCCTTGGTGGTATAGTCGTAGGCGGTTTCGGGGCGGTCAGCGATGGCCTGGACGGGCACCGCGACGCCCGGCGAATAGGCCAGCGACAGGTCGCGCTGCGTGGTCATGGGGGTCGAGGGCGTGATGTCGTATTTGCCCGGCCTCGGTTCCAGATGATAGGCCAGCGCCTCTTCGGGGGTGATGCGGCTGCGGCTGGCCTTGTCGGTCATGATGTCCCCCGAAGATGATGCTGGGGACTGCTTAACGGCTTGGCAGGACTGCTTCAACGCGGATGCGGTCCGGCTTGCGCTAACAGCTGCGGGTCAGATGCTGACCTTGACGAAGCTGTCGCGCAGCGCCGCGGACCAGGCCGCGCTCATCTGCATGAAGTCCGGATCGCCATCCAGGATGCGGCGGCGCGTGGTGACCGCACAGGCATCGGCGCCGATCACCGCCAGGTCCAGCGGCATCCCCACCGACAGGTTCGACCGCAGCGTCGAATCCATCGACAGCAGCACGGCCTTCTGCGCGTCGGCCAGGCTGGTCGCGGGGGTGACCACCCGGTCCAGGATCGGCTTGCCGTACTTGTGCTCTCCGATCTGCAGGAAGGGCGTGTCCTCGGTCGCCTCGATGAAGTTGCCTTCGGGATAGATCAGGAACAGGCGCATGTCGCCGCCCTTGCGCTGTCCCGCGACGATCATGCTGGCGGATGCCTGCTGCTTGAGGTCGCGGCACTGTTCGGCGATCTCGCGCCGGGTGCGGCACAGCGTGTCGCCGATGATCGTGGCCACACGCAGCATGGTCGGCGCCTTGAGGATCGAGGTCGTGTCGTCTGCCAGCTCGTCCTCGATCGCCTCCTCCAGGCGGGCGATGGTGGTCTGGGTCACGGACAGCGACCCGGCGGTCATGATCGCGATGATGCGTTCGCCCGGCGCCTCGAAGAAGAACATCTTGCGATAGCACGAGATATTGTCCAGCCCGGCATTCGTGCGGGTATCCGACAGCAGCACAAGCCCGGCATCCAGTTTCAGTCCGACGCAATAGGTCACCGGCACATCTTTCCGTTGCATTCCGCAGGGCAGACTAGGACCGGGGGGCGTGGGCTGCAATCGCTCGCTTGCGGGTCGCGTCATGAAACTTTGGGTCGCCTTGGCGCGCCGAATCGCACATCGTGCAGGTTCCACCACCCAAGGACGAACATGATGACCCATCCTCTTGCCCTCAGCCGCCGCGGTTTCCTGACATCGGGGGTGGCCGGCCTGGCGCTGGTCGCGCTGCATCCCTATTCCGCACGGGCCGAGGCGGGGCAGGCGCATCTGCGCATCATGGAGACGACGGACCTGCACGCGCATGTCTGGCCCTACGACTATTACGCGGACACGGCGACCGAAACCCTGGGCCTGGCGCGGACCGCGGCCCTGGTCGGTGCCGTGCGGGCCGAGGCCACGAACGCGCTGCTGTTCGACAACGGCGATTTCCTGCAGGGCAACCCGATGGGCGATTTCATCGCCTATGAGCGCGGCATGGACGGGGACGCGACCCACCCGGTGATCCAGGGGATGAACGCCCTGGGCTATGACGGCGGCACCCTGGGCAACCACGAATTCAACTATGGGCTGGAATTCCTGGGCGCCAGCCTGGCGGGCGCGGGCTATCCCGTCGTCTGCGCCAACGTGGTGACCGAAGCCGGCGCCACCCCGGACCAGGACCGGACCCTGGTGCCGCCCTATGCGGTGATCGACCGGGACCTGACCGACGGGGCGGGCGCCACCCATCCGATCCGCATCGGCATCATCGGCTTCGTGCCGCCGCAGATCATGCAATGGGACCGCGCCCATCTGGAGGGGCAGGTCACCGTCCGCGACATCGTCGAGGCGGCCCAGGCCTGGGTGCCCAAGCTGCGCGCCGAGGGGGTGGACCTGGTCGTGGCGCTGGCCCATTGCGGCATCGGCGGGCAGACCGCCGAACCGGGGATGGAGAACGCGGCCATTCCGCTGGCGGCCATCGACGGCATCGACGTCATCCTCACCGGGCATTCGCATTCGGTCTTTCCCGGCCCCGACTACGACGGCGTGGCCGGGGTGGATGCCGCGGCCGGCACGATCGGCGGCAAGCCCGCGGTGATGGCCGGGTTCTGGGGGTCGCATATGGGCCTGGTCGATCTGCTGCTGGAGCGGCAGGGCGACGGCTGGACCATCGTCAGTCACCAGGTCGAGGCGCGCCCGATCTATCAGCGCGACGACGAGGGCGTGGTGACCCCCCTAGTCGAGAGCGTACCCGCCATCGAGGAGGCGACCGCCACCGAACACCAGCAGACGCTGGATTATGTCCGCCGACCCGTCGGCCAGACCAGCGCCGCGCTCTACAGCTATTTCGCGATGGTGGCGGATGATCCTTCGGTCCAGATCGTGTCGAACGCGCAAAGCTGGTACATCGCACAGATGCTGGCCGGGACCGAGCACGAGGGGTTGCCGATCCTGTCGGCGGCGGCGCCCTTCAAGGCCGGCGGGCGGGGCGGGCCGGATTACTTCACCGACGTGCCGCCGGGCGACATCGCCATCCGCAACGTGGCCGACCTGTATCTGTATCCCAACACCATCCGCGCCGTGCGCGTGACCGGCGCGCAGGTCAAGGACTGGCTGGAGCGCAGCGCGGGGGCCTTCAACCGGATCGAACCGGGGCAGGCGGACCAGATGCTGCTGAACCCCGACTTCCGCAGCTACAACTTCGACGTGATCGACGGGGTGACCTATCGGATCGACCTGTCGCAGCCGTCGCGGTTCGACGCCGACGGGGCGCTGGCCGACGCGGACGCGAACCGCATCATCGATCTGGCCATCGACGGGCAGCCGGTCGATCCGGCGGCCGAGTTCATCATCGCCACCAACAACTATCGCGCCACCGGCGGCGGGTCGTTCCCCGGCGCGGATGGCTCGACCGTGGTGTTCGAGGGGCCGGACACCAACCGCGACGTGATCGTCCGCTATATCCTGGACCAGGGGACGATTAACCCGTCGGCGGATGGCAACTGGTCGTTCGCGGCGCTGGACGGCGCGACGGTGCTGTTCGACACGGGGCCGGGGGCCGCCGCCTATCTGCAGGACGTGACCGCCCTGACCATCGAACCGGCGGGCGATGCGCCCGAAGGCTTTGCCCGCTATCGCATCACCCTGTGACGACAGGTAAACCGGGGGTGCTGCCCCCGGTTCCTACTGGGCCATCTCCTCGACCCGGACGCTGACATCCATGTCCTCGGACCCGGTGCCCAGGGCAACGCCCCGGATCGGGGCCGCGTCCGCCGCGTCCAGGCCCGACCCCAGACGGACATAGCGTTCGTCCGGGCAACAGCGGTTGGCGGCGTCGAACCCGACCCATCCCAACCCCTCGACATGGATCTCGGCCCAGGCATGGGCCGCGTCATGGGCCTGCCCGTCGATGGTCGAATGCAGATAGCCCGACACATAGCGCGCCGGCAGGCCGCGCAGGCGCGCGATGGCGGTCAGGGCGTGGGTGTGGTCCTGGCAGACGCCCTCTCCCAGGGCCAGGGCCTCGGATGCGGTGGTGCCGGTATGGGTCACGCCGGGGCGGAACGCGATCCGGTCGCTGACCGACATCGACAGCTGATGCGCCAGGTCCAGCCGGTCGGTGCCCTCCACCGACTGCGCCAGATCGCGCAGCGCATCGTCGGGGCGCGTGGCAGGACTGTCGCGCAGATAGGTCAGCGGGTGGATCATCTCGCGGTGGCCGCGCAGGACGCCTGCCGTGTCGCGGGTGTCGATGCGTCCGCTGATGCGCACGGTCACATGATCGACCGGACCGCGCACGGTCCAGCCCTCGATCCAGTCGCCGGCACCGTCGCGGAACCCCGGCCCCTTGACGCCGCCCGACACGTCGACCTGCCATTCATGGGTCTTCTGCCCTTCGAACACCGACGGTGTCAGGCGCAGGCTCTGCACCAGGTTCCGGATCGGCTGGCCATAGCGATAGACCGTCTCGTGAGAGATCTTCAGGCGCATGGGTCACACCCCTCCAAGCAGGTAATCCTGGTGGACCAGGTTGGAAATCTCGGACAGTTCCAGGATGAACCAGCTGAGGAACTCGTGCAGCCCCTCGTCGAAGATCATCTCGATGTCGCGTGCCTGCAGGGCTGCCAGAACCTCTCGCGCCTTGTCGCGGGCGCTGGTCGGCACCCCGTCGCCATAGCGCCGCGCCAGCCCTTCAAGGTGCCACACGGTCTCATACAGCGACGTGATCAGCGCGCGGGGGCTTTCCCCGTTCAGGATCAGGAAATCGGCCACCTGGCCCGCGGTGATGTCGCCGCCATAGGCCCAGTGATAGGCCCGGTGCGCCGACAGCGCGCGCAGGATCACCTGCCACTGATAGGTGTCCAGACCCGATCCCACGAACTCGATCCGCGGCAGCAGGACGAAATACTTGACGTCCAGCAGGCGCGCGGTCGCGTCGGCGCGTTCCAGCCCGTATCCTAGGTTCATGAAATGCCAGCCGTCGTTCCTCAGCTGCGTCGCGTTGATCGCGCCGCGCACGGTCGAGGTGTGGCCGGTGGTGAAATCGGTCAGCCCTGCGGTGTCCAGCTTTGCGCGCGGCTGGCGTTCGATCCGGCGCAGCTCCTGGAAGGCCACGTTCAGCGCGTCCCAGACCTGGCTGGTCAGCGCGGTGCGCACGATCCGACCGGCCTCGCGCGCCTTTTCAAGGCAGCTGGCCACCGATGACGGGTTGGCGCGGTCGAAGAAGATGAACTCCTCGATGTTCTCCTGGGTGATCTCTCCGTATTTCTGCGCGAACAGGTCCGAACTGCCCGAGGCCTGCAGCAGCGAGTTCCATTCGTTCTGGTACCCGGCCTCGGTGTTGGGAAGCAGCGTGATGCGCTGTCCCACGTCCAGCAGGCGCGCGGCGGTTTCGGCACGTTCCAGATGGCGGCCCATCCAGAACAGGTTCGAGGCGGTGCGGCTGAGCATCGTGTTACGTCCCCTCATTCCGACAACACCCAAGTGTCCTTGACACCCCCGCCCTGGGACGAGTTCACCACCAGCGACCCCTCGCGCAGCGCGACGCGCGTCAGCCCGCCCGGCACCAGCTCGATCCGGTCGCCGCACAGGCAATAGGGGCGCAGGTCGACGTGGCGCGGCGCGATGCCCTCGTCCACGAAGGTCGGGCAGGTCGACAGTGCCAGCGTGGGCTGGGCGATGTAGTTCGACGGATTGGCCTGGATCTTGGCGCGGAACGCCTCGATCTCCTCTTTGGTCGACTTGGGGCCGACCAGCATGCCGTAGCCGCCCGATCCGTGGACCTCCTTGACGACCAGTTCGGGCAGATGCTCCATCACATAGCGGTAATCGTCGTCCTTCCACAGCGTCCAGGTCTGGACGTTGTTCAGGATCGGCTCCTCTCCCAGATAGAAGCGCACCATCTCGGGGACGAAGGTATAGATGGCCTTGTCATCGGCCACGCCCGCACCGGGTGCCGAACAGATCGACACGCCGCCAGACCGGTACACATCCATCAGTCCCGGAATGCCCAGCATCGAATCGGGGCGGAAGCACAGCGGGTCCAGGTAGGGGTCGTCGATCCGGCGATAGATCACGTCCACGCGCTTGGGCCCGGTGGTCGTGCGCATGTAGCAGAATTCGCCATCCACGAACAGATCCTGCCCCTCGACCAGCTCGACCCCCATCAGGTTGGCGAGGAAGCTGTGCTCGTAATAGGCGCTGTTGTAATGGCCCGGCGTCAGGATCACGCAGATCGGCCGGTCGCTGCATTTCGCGGGCGCCACCGATTCCAGCGTGCGGCGCAGAAGGTCGGGATACTGGTCGACGGGTTCGATGCGGTTGCCGCGGAACAGGGCCGGGAACATGCGCATCATGATCTCGCGGTTCTCCAGCATGTAGCTGACACCCGACGGCGTGCGGCAGTTGTCCTCCAGCACATAGAACTCGTCCTTGGCGGTGCGGACCAGGTCGATGCCGATGATGTGGGAATAGACGCCGCGCGGGGGCACGAACCCCACGACCGACTTCTCGAACGCCTCGTTCTGATAGACCAGGCGGGCGGGGATGCGCCCGGCGCGGATGATCTCTCCGCGGCCATAGACGTCGCGCAGGAAGGCGTTCAGCGCGCGGGCGCGCTGCTTGATGCCGCGTTCCAGGCGGCGCCACTCGGCCTGCTCGAACACGCGGGGCATCATGTCGAAGGGGATCAGCCGGTCTGGGTCGCCCCCCTCGCCATAGACGGCGAAGGTGATGCCGATGCGGCGGAACAGCGCCTCGGCCTCGGCCTGCTTCATCTGGCGGAAATCGTCGGGCATGGTCTCGACCCATTCCCGCAGGCGGGCATAGGGGTCGCGGACGCTGTCGCCCTCGTACATCTCGTTATAGTAACTCATCACTCCCCCACTGGCTGACGCAACGCTTCCGGGTCTTTCCTTGGATCGATGATCCGCGCCCGGTTCCGGTAAGTCCACAGCAGAACCGCCGGATTTGCCCATTGGTTCCGCAGCTTGGCGCCGTGGCAGGGGCGCCGCTGCCGGCGCCCGGGGCAGCCTGCCGGTTTGGCAGGCAGATCAGCACAGTTCGACCGCCAGCGCGGTTCCCTCGCCGCCGCCGATGCAGATCGCGGCCACGCCCCGGCGCAGCCCTCGCGCCTGCAGCGCATGGATCAGCGTGACGATGATCCGCGCCCCCGACGCGCCGATCGGATGTCCCAGGGCGCATGCTCCGCCATGCACGTTCACGCGGTCATGGGACAGGCCCATCCGCGCCATGAAGGCCATCGGCACGACGGCAAAGGCCTCGTTCACCTCCCACAGATCGACGCTGTCCCTGTCCCATCCGATCCGCGCCAGCAGCTTTTCGGCGGCGGGCACGGGCGCGGTGGGGAACTGGCCGGGGGCCTGGGCGTGGCTGGCATGGCCGACGATGCGCGCGACGGCGCCCTGCGCCCGACCGCCCAGCACCAGCGCCGCCGCCCCGTCCGAGATGGACGAGCTGTTGGCCGCCGTCACGGTGCCCCCGTCGCGGAACGCGGGTTTCAGCAGCGGGATCTTGTCGGGGCGGGCCAGGCCGGGCTGTTCGTCGGTGTCGACCACGGTGACCTTGCCGCGGCCGGGCACGGTGACGGGTGTGATCTCGGTCGCGAACGCGCCGCCGGCGATGGCCTCCTGCGCGCGCGTCAGGCTGGCCAGGGCGTAGTCGTCCTGCGCCTGGCGGGAAAAGGCGAATTCCGCGGCGCAATCCTCGGCAAACGTGCCCATCAGGCGGCCCTTGTCATAGGCATCCTCCAGCCCGTCCAGGAACATATGGTCCAACGCCTGTGCATGCCCCAAGCGCGCCCCGGCGCGCATTTTGGGCAGCAGGTAGGGGGCGTTCGACATGCTCTCCATGCCGCCCGCGACGACGATGCCGGCGCTGCCGGCGCGGATGGCATCGGACGCCATCATCACCGCCTGCATCCCCGATCCGCACATCTTGTTCAGCGTGGTGGCCGGCACCTCCTGCCCCAGCCCCCCGGCAAAGCCCGCCTGCCGCGCCGGGGCCTGGCCCTGGCCCGCGGGCAGGACGCAGCCCATGAACAGCGCATCGACCGCGGGCCCGCCCGCGCGCGCCAGTG
>NZ_JXYF01000056.1:0-46778 GCF_000967735.1 Paracoccus sp. S4493 | reverse complement strand
GGGGGGGGGCCCCCCCCGGGGGGGGGGGGAAAAGCCGATGCACCCGAGCCTGCACAAGAACAAGAAAACGAGTTTTTCACCGAAAATCTTAACGCCACACATAATCGCGCCGGCTTTTCTTGCGGCGTCCAGCAAGTAGACAACTTTTTCCACAAAACCGCCGGAAAACTTGACCGGTCGGACAACATCCGTGTCCGAGTTATGGTGAACCGGCAGGGCGATCTGCTGGGATTTTACGCGCTGAACGCTCACGCTACGGACTATAAGGACCTTCCCAAAAAGTTCTCCAGGACGGCGCCGTCACACGGGTCTATCCCCACGGCTTTCATCTCGATGATCGGTCGTGATGAAAGGTATAGGGGGCAGAGCATCGGCCAGGATCTCCTCGTCGACGCGCTCTATTCGATCAAGAGAGCATCAAAAGAGATGGGCCTTGCGATCGTCATGCTTGACGTTCTGGACTGCGGTGATGACGTGAAGGTCCGGAACCGGATTGCGATCTACACGCAGTTCGGATTTGAGCCGATGGAGTCTCAGCCGCTCAGGATGTTTATGCAGGTCAGGGACATCGATAGCTCGATCAAAAACGCCCTTGGCGGGTGATTTCGATCAGAGAGACCAATGACCAGAATTGAGAAGGCCGCCCCCAAGGGCGGCCTTTTACTTGTCCCCGACGGAAGCCTTCGACAGGTGGATCCTTTCGATCTCTCTTGTCACCTCGATCCTGGCTCTCCCTTCATCGGCCTCAGACAATATCGCTCGGACATTTCTGCTCTCCGGATCATCGTGTCTGCTGATATCGAACCCGAATTCCAGCGAGAGATTACCTTTCTGCTCGGGCTTCATGCCTCCAAGATCAAAAAGGCTTACGGAACAGGATACGGAAGCGAGATCTTCCATGACGATCGCGTCATGATCGTCGTAGCCGTAGATCCGGCTCAGGATCGACGAGATGATCATCTGAGCGGAGATGATGAAAAAGGGGCTCTCACAGTCGTCGAACTCGAGAGCAACGGATGAGATGCGCTGGTGCGCTTCCTCTGAGATCAGCCTGAGCGGCCCGATAGCTCTGATCTCGTCGCCAGGATGAGACAGCCTGATCTCCCCCACGTTTTCCTTGGCCTTCTCGATCTCGCGCATCGCAAAAGCGATGCGGACAGCATGCTCAGGAACAGGGCTCATCTTCCCGCTATTTCTGAACTCGTAAAAATCACGGCCGAAATCTACCGCGGCTTCCGCAAAGCCTTCCTCGTCCCAGTCCATCGGTCCGTCCATTAGAAAATGAAAGTGGGGGCGGCCAGAAATGCGATCAGGGCCAGGACGATCAGCATGGGGTTTTCGACGCCAACTCCCATTCCCATGACGAAGGAGGCGATCGCGATGATGAGGAGCGGGATACCAAGGACGATAAGAGCTGCCCTGGCGATCATTGCGACGAGGCCGCACACGACGGCGCAACAGGTCGCGAAAACGCCGTGATTTCCCACCATGCAAAAAACGATCGTCAGGATACCATACGTGACGAGGACGGAGACGGTTTTGCCCGGCTGAAGACCCGCACCGAGACTGCTCTGGTGCATGATATGACCCATGCCGATCACAAGGCAGCCAACGGCAGCTGCGCCACAAATGGACGAGATAAGGCTTTGCCTGGTCATGATGACCCCTTCGATGGGTGTAATTACCAGGAGTATACCACATCGAAGCGTATCAAGGTAATCCTATTTGAAGATTGGATGTGTCATACGCCATAAGTGAAACGTGGTGCGCCTGAGGAGGCCGCTCAAAAATCATAGGGGCCTCTCTTTATCCGTTGGATTACCTCTTTGATTTCCCTCTCTTCGTTCAACCCTGTCCGCTCTTCGAATGAGCGCAGACCAGAGTGGTCAAAGTTGGCCAGGAAGTCCGGATCGATCTCCACGGCAACCTCGATAAAGATGTCGACAAGCTCGGCGATGCGCGGGTCCCGAATATCCCCGATCTCACGAACTGCGTAGTGAAATAACTCGCGTAACCTCGCCATCATAAACCACGGGGATACGTCACCCAGACCGAAGGACATTCCCTGAATCTTGGAAATAAGACACTCGAAAGACCTCTGAGCGCGGTGAACGTCTCGGCAGTAAACGAAATAGAATACCTCAGGTAGATCGCGATCCTGTAGCCCTTCCAGGAGGCACATCCGCGCTCCGTTGATAGAATTTGGGTGATTAGATGAGAGAGTTTGCGGGAGGGTGTTCATGGCTTGTCCTGACTTCTGCTGATGGGGGTGTGGGTTTCCGGGCCCCTGGCGGGGCCCGGAGGCAGGTCAGTCACGCTTTTCTCGGCGGGCGATAACATCACCGATGGGGCTCTTGCGAAGCGCGGCCATGGCCACCTCAAGGCTGTAGAACGCCTTGCCGTCGCTGAAGGCGAGAGCCGGAACCCCTCCATCATCAAGAGCGTCTTTGACCGTCGTGAAGCCCAAGCCGAGCTTCTTTGCGAGGTCGTTTACGGATACCATCCCAGAGGTAAAGGATCTCAGCTTCTTGCTGGGATTGAAATAGGGGGGGCGCCCAGGGAGGGCTTCATCCATATCGATCGAAACGGCGAGAAGACCACGCACCACATCATTGGTGGAGTAGATCGCCTCACCTTCGAAATCGGCGACCGGGACTATGCGCTGCAGGACGGCGGAAAGCTTTTCCTTGTTGCCACAAAGGGCTTTTGAGATCTCGCCTTCGTAGACGCGGTCGCCATCAAACCCATGAGAGTAGGCGTCCTCACAGAGAAATTTGACTTTGGTCTTCTGTCTACGGTCGATGAGATCACCAAGACCCGCTTCCCGGAGAACGTTCATCACCTCCTCGCGGTCGTAGAAGATTTTGCCGTCCTCAATCCTGATTGCAGGAACCCCGAAAAAGGCGACAGCATCAAGGATCAACGTGAAGCGGATCTCCAGCTCCTGTGCCAGCTCGGAAGCCGTGATCGGATCGACGCCTCTGGCAGTCAGCATCGTGCCCGGCTCGAAGATAGGATGGAGAGTTCCAGGAGCCCCCAGAAAGGACAGGCAGTTCTCAAACTCCTTGGCCTCTTCTGGCGTAAATTCGGCAGGCTTCACGCCGGGGACGATGCGGATGATCTCACTTACAGGCGCAGACCGGGCACGCTGATAGTTGGAGCGATCCTGGCTCTCAGAAACGGCATGGCGACACAGGGCCTCCTGACCCTCTTCGGTGATCTCGAAGCGGGCCTCCTCCTCCGCTTCGTCCATCGCCTCAGAGTAGTGCTCCACGGCCTCCTCGACTGCCCCGAGGGCCATCATGAGCCTTTGAGGGAGCCCCTCGATCGCGAGGTCAGGCTTGACCGTCTCGTCGATGACTGCCTGCATCATCGTCGCCGCGATAGACAGGAGGGCGCCTTCGACGCTCACCGCCAGTGCGACGGTGCCGAGGTTCTGGTCGAGTAGGGGGTGCTGGAAACCGTTCATCTTGAAGTTTGACATCTTGTCTCTCTTTTCGTTTTTTTCCGGCGTCCGGCCGGCGCGGAGTTCCCCCGAACTTCGTTTCAGTTGGTCAGATATCTGACCCAGCTGTAGATCGTCCCGCGACCCGAGTTCTCGATGCCTGACGTCGAATGGTTCGGGATATCGAGGCACGACCAGGGCTCGTCTGTGTATCCGCGGTCGGCGTCATAGATCGCGGTCACGAGGACGCCGTTGGCGTCCTGTTCGATCGAATAGGCGACGCCCTCAGGGGGGCTTGAGCCCATCAGGCTCTGCTCAAGCGACCGGAGCAGATCGTGGCGGTCCATGCGGCTACACATCGTTCCTGGCCTTTCTTTTGGCCTTTTTGGGGGCCTTTTTGATTCCGGGATGAAGGGTGGTGAAATCGTGAGGCTTGATGACGATCACACCGTCATCAGAGACGTGGACTTCGTGCAGGACGCCGCAGCGGTTCAGGAAGTCCCCAACGACGATCTTGTGCTTGATGATGTCGTAGCATGTGATCGCCCACTGCTTTCCAGGCTCAGAGCCTGTCAGATAGAGGTGCCAGCCGATCGCATGACGGAGAATTCGGACGTGCGCTTCGCCTACGTTCTCTGGGCTGATATCGATGGCTGAGATCGATGAGATCGCCTGAAGAAGACGGATGCTAAGATCTACGCCGTGCGGGGTTTCGTGATTTTCCTGTTCGATCGCGCGAGCCTTCAGCTCAAGGATCGCCCACAGGAAATTTCCGTTTCCGCACGTCGGCTCGAGCCATGTGGAGTGGACGATCTCGCCGGGCCCTTCCCCATTTTCTATCATCCCGTCGACGACAAGTTTTATCATCGCGTCAACTTCTCGGGGCTGAGTGAAAACCTCCCCGAGGTCACGGACCCGGTCTTTCGACCGGATCCCTTTCCTGTTTACGGGACTGACTGCGTCTCTCACGCTGCGATCCTCACTTCTTCGTAGGACGTGATGATGTCCTCGTCGCAGAGGATCGCGGCCTTCGTGTATGCGGATATGACGATCTGAACTCGGGGATCGAAGGGGTTCCCGATGGATCCCATTGTCGAGGCGAAATGCGCCTTGATGTTGCGCAGATCGCTCTCCGGCTCGCCGATGTATGCGGGCGCGAAAACGGCACCATCGACAGAGATGAGAAGGCTGGAGAGGCTGCGTGCTGCGCGCGGCGGGCAAGCCCTGAAAGCCTTCTCGAAGCGCGCCGGCAGCTCGCCGGATATCAGTCCCGAAAGGAGGTCCGTGCAGATCGCTACTGCCGCTTCGCGGGAGATCGTGATGTCGTTGGTCATGTCGGTATTCCTTGATCTGATTTTTGCTGGTCGGTTGGTGGTCGGTATCCCGGGCCCGCAGCGGGCCCGGATCTTCTTGAGTTCAGATTTTGCAGTGCATCGGCATGCCGTAAGGCATCATCGGGATGTCTTTCTCGATGCTTTCCGCCAGCGCGCTCACAAAGGCTTCCTGCTCCGGATCCCTGCTCAGGATCTGATTTCCGGTAGCCGTCCTGCCGACGACACGAGGGCCGAAGTTGAAGAACTCGATCGGAGGCTCTTCCACGCCATTTTCGGCTTCGGGTTCGATGTCGACGTTCAGCTCGTGGCAGATGCTTTCGACTTCGTCTGACAAGGCGCGGGACGTCCTGACGATAGACTGAGCGCGGAGGACGAGCGGTTCGTGCCGCGGCAGGATCGTCATCGCCTGAAGCCTGCCGAGACGGGCAACGATCTGGAGCATCTTCGTCTCGATAGAGGTCATCTCTGCCTCGATATCGACGGCGTCTATCTCGCTAGAGTGGAATTTGCTTTTCATGGTCTTCTTCTCTGGTTCGGTTGGTGGATACCTCTCAGATAGCTATCATTTGGCATCGCGCAACAAAAAAGATGGTGTTTTGTTAAAATTGTGCGTTGAAAAATCGCCACTCGCTCCGTATTAGTGCCTGGAATGGGGTATCAGCATCCTGGTGGCTGCTTGCGTTCGGCTCTTTTTCAGCGCGCGATTGTGTCCTACGATGCCGAAAAGGCAGGAGGTGCACGTGATGGGAGATGGGGCTCGGCACGACCCACCGATCAGCGATCCGCGCGAGATCTCAGAAGTTCTGAGAAGCTTTCTTTCGAGGCATCACATGACGATTTACGCCCTGGCCCCGCGCGTCGGCGTGACCCGGGCCACGTTGGGGAGATGGTCGGCCACCGGTGACGTGCAGCACGAGAAGATGTTGCGGGCGATCCTCACGCTGATCGACGAGGGTCGCGCATGAAAGACATCGCGGATGACTATTGAATAACGACGTATCTGCGCACAAATGCTTTTCAGCATCGCGCAGATTGGAAAATGACATGAGAGATCAGGTGGAGGCGGCTGGTTACGTCGTCAGGCAGGAGCTGCAGCAGGCACACGACGCTGCGTATGAGGTATACGTTTCGGTCGCAGACAAGCTGGGACGCGGAGACACGGCGCTTGAGCGAGAGATCTCGATGATCATGACGATGAGGGACAAGCCGTTCTCACCGCCGTTAATCGACGCGCTGGTCGACATGGCCGTCCTGTCCAGGACGACCTACGATGACGACATCTCCGAGATGATGCAGCTGCGCATCCTGCGCGAGCTTGAGGACGCCGTTGCCGGCTTGAGGCGGAAGATCGTCATGACAAGAGAACACTACGGACAGGCTTTGCTGCCGTTCTCCGGCGACCTTCAGCCCGTCTGAGATAATCAGGTCGGGTCTGGCGCGGTGAAACGCGCTAAGGCACTCTTTTTCACGTCGCTCAAAGACATCGCCCCGGAAACGAATTTCTCCAGGTCAGCCAGGCTCTCATCGTCAAGTTCCAGCCCTTCGACGCGCTGGCTCGCTACAGCACTCGCGATGACTCTCCGGCGATCCTCCGGATCGGCCGGGTTATACGGTTCGTGCATGCAGGACATGATGCCGACCCTTCTGTAAATTTTCGTATGAAAAGCGGCCCGGCTCTCGCCGGGCCTTCTTATTGGGTCGTCTGTCAACAGCCCCCCGGAAATGTCAACGACCCCCTCCCGGCGATATACTTATTAAAAACAAAGGGTTGGAATGATTTGTCAACGCCATCTGGCCCGTGTCAACAAGTGTCAACGACCCTCGTTGACGTTTTTATCATTCCAAATCAGTTGCTTACGTTGTTTGTCAACGGGTTTTGGGATTTCGAGCAGTTGGCTCTATAAGAAAACAGGAGGAGGATATGACAGTAAGGCTTCTTCCTTTTTCCTTACTACTCTTTCTCATTTCCTTGTTGACACGTTGACAAAGTGTGTTTTTGCCAAGCCTGGTTGGAAAAAACGTGTCAACGACCCTTGTTGACACTTGTTGACATTTTGGGGGGTCGTTGACAAATCCGGGCTCAGTGAGACCGCATCTTCCTTTCCGCATCCCTCGTCGCCTGTTCAATCCGCTGACACAGACGCTGCGCAGACCGAAGACTGGAACCCTTCTTTCTCATCACCCCCAAGGCTGCATCCAGCACCGAAGGTGCCGCGATGCTGCCGATCTTCTCTTTCACGTATGCTTCAAGCTCAGCGCCGGTCGGGGATCTCACCTCGATCACGCGACAGCGGTCCATGAGCGGCCCGCTGAGCGGCCTGATGTCGTTGGCGATCATCAGGAACGACACGCGGCTCATGATGACCTCAGCGTCCAGATAGGGGCACCTCCACGCCTCCGCGGTCGCCGGTTCGAGGAGCGGCATCAGCGCGCTCATCGTGTCTCCGCGGTGCTGCTGACTGTAGGAAGACGCCTTCTCGATCTCGTCAATGATGATCATCGGGTTCGCGGACCTGTTGCTGACCATCGTCCTTACCGGCATGCCCGCCTGAGAACTTCCCCAAGACACGTCGAGGCCGGAGATCTCGAAGCCGGCACCCATCGACGTCCCGTCCATCCTGGCGCAGGTCATGCCGAGGAGCCTCGCTACGTCATGAGCGTAGGTGGTCTTGCCGCAGCCCGGCGGGCCGAGGATGATCGTCGGCTGGATGTGATGCCACGGCTGCCCCTGCTCGAGGTTCGCGAGGAGGTCGTTCATGAAAATCGTCGTCACTTCTCGCATCCAGGGCGCCGACCTGTGGATCATGCTGATCGGGTAGAGGATAGCGTCTTCGCAGGTCGCGTGCGCCAGGCGCATCGGCACGGCGGCGAGCTTCCGGAACTCGTCCCTCTCTCTCGGCTTGCCCGACAGGATCTTTTTCTCGACGTTCATCGGCGGCCGAGAGATCAGCGTCCACATCTCGCCGTCCCGCTCGACGATCTCACCGAGCCGCATGTCCGCCAGGACCATCTCGATCGGCATGTCGTCTGCCTCGAGATACTCCCCGTCAGCATAGGGATCCTCATAACCGCCAAGGATATCGATCATCGTCACACCTTTCTTAGGGATGCCTATATGATACCTGTGAAACGCTTCTCAGACAACGAAGGATGATCGACGCTTTTTTAACTTCTTTATGGATCAAATACGACAGAGAATCATCGACTTTCTCTTTTATGTTCACTATCTGTTCCTCATGGAACAGGGCGGGACAGCATGAAGCATCTGACGGACCTCGAACTTATCGCCATGCTGCAAGGCGGAAATCAGCAATCGAGGTCTGAGGCGGAACTTCTCCGACGATACGACCCGCTGATCGCGAAAGTCGCGTCACGGCTTTATCGAAAGTCGAAAGCGATCAGTGACGGCCAGGATTTCGGCGATTGTATGAGCGAGGCTTCGATCCTCGCCCTGAAGGCGATCAGGCGGTTCCGACCAGGATCGGGGATGACAATCGGCGGCTTCATCGGGATCGTCTCACGGCAGCACTACGCGGCGGCGAGCGACCGCGAGATGGTCTCATCCGACTTCGAGGACGTCATTGACGAGGTTGACGACATCGAGGACGTCATCGACAGCCGGAGGCTCCAGGAGCGCGTCGTCGAGGCGTTTAAGAGCCTGTCTGAGCGCAAGCGGCGATGCGTCCTGAAGCGCCTGGAGGGGTATAAACTAAAAGACATCGCGGCTGATGAGGGCGTCACACATCAAGCGATCGACCAGCTTCTAAGGCCCGCAATGAGGGAAATCACAGCATTCATATCAGGAAGCTCGGTCGCCGTTGACGGAGCCGAATTCGATGCCGTTTGATCAGTGAAAATAAAGCCAAGCACGCGCGAATAATAAGCTTTTTAGGCTTCCCGACTCTTGCAAATTTTATCGAAGAGACTAGGTTACGGTGTGTGGGCTGGTAACCCACTCTTCTCGATCTGAGAAGGTTGGTTGGAATTGGACCGGTCCGGCGATAGCCGCGGCCGGTCCTTCCTATTTGGCCGGCATCAGGGAATAGACGACGGTATCTGTCTTATCCATGACGCGACGCCCTTCACACTCATATTCGAGAGCGAGATAGAGTTCGACGCGCCCAGGCTGGAGATTATCAGGTGGCGTGATCAGGATCCTCATCCTCGTTTGCTCCTCGCCGATCTGTCTCGCAGGGATTACGGGAGATCCCGGCGTGATGACCCCGCCGCTCTCCGTGAACAGGCTCTGTGCGGACATCAGGACGCAATTTGCGCCGAGCTGCGTTCTTTCTGCGACCAGGTTCAGGACCACCGGCTCTCCGACGTGAACTGGCTCCGTCACATAGCTCAGCCCCGGCGTTTGCCGGATGACCCTGTTGTCACCGGTGACCGCGTTGATCTCCGTTCTGAGCTTCGTGAGATCCATCTGGACCGCGCTCAGCGTCGCGGGCGCGCTCCAGATCTTGACGAGGTTCGTGCCGATCGGGGTGAAAATCGATAGGCCGACAATACCGATCATCGAGAAGAAGATTCCCGTCGCCCATATCCAGAGCCTGTCCAGAAAGAACTGGGCGCCGGGGATCATCCCCCTCTTCTTGTCATCGCCTTCCGACATCTTATTTCCTGACGATCGCGTTGGTGAGCTGGCCGGCCGCGCCGGCCAGCTCGACGATGCCTGAGGGCGAGATTGCCCCTTCGATGACCAGAGACTTGTCGATCTGGCGCTGCAGGGCGACGGTCGCGAGGTTCTTCAGGACCTGGCCCTGAGCCTGCGGGATGCCCTTCAGCGCGTCGGGGCTGCCATCTCGCACGTGGCCGAGGACGATGGCGATCAGGTCTTCTGACGCGGCCGCGATCGCTTTGCCGTCTTTGCGCGCAACGGCGACGGCCAGCTCGGCTCCGGTCTGGAGAGCGCTCTGCAGCGTCTGCCTGTCGAGGGCTTCGGTTTGCTTGCCGTTCCTTGCCTTGAGCCCGGCTTCGATGCGCAGGATCAGAATGGTCATCAAAGTCGCAAAGATGGAGGTGAGAGCGGGCGCGTTGTCGTTGAGGATCTGGATCATCTCATTTCCTTAAAGCTGGAGGGCGGTCCACGTCATCCGGCCGACGATGCCGTCCGGGACGAGCTGGGATTTGCGTTGGAAGGCGCGGACCGCGTCCTCCGTCTTGGGACCGAAGACGCCGTCGACCTTCAGGCCCAGGGCGCTCTGCAGAGCGCGCACGTGCATCCCCGTCGCGCCGCGGCGCGTGAGGGGCATCTGTGTCGTGCGGATGAGGGAGGGCTTGGGCGGCGTGATGATCGACGAGCGCAGACGCATGATCGCGTCCTTGACGCGCTCCCTGAACGCGTCGCCGAGGTAGATAGGGTCACGAGATTTGGTGATCCGCCAGATGCAGTAGTCGAAGTCCCACTTCTGCTTCTGCTTCACCTTCAGGGTGATCTGCACCTCCCCGTGACTCAGGACCTCTTCGCGGGTGACGTCGATCCCGTATTCGATGCAGCGGCGCGCAGCCTGATCAACGAGAGCGTCAGCCTGCGTCAGGGTCGGGAAGTAGGGACATGAGAACGGATCGCTCCAGAGGCCCCCTTTCATCGCGCAAAGCGAAACCCCGAGCGATCCGCTATTCAGTTGGGCGGTGTGCTTCGCGTAGTTATTCCCAATGATCTTTCCCGCATTTGCGGAGATCGGGAACTTTCCCGCAACGACGGAACCGTCGCCCTGGATCAGGTCATGATAAGCGGCCAGATCAGTCGCATTCGCGATATGCGCGCCGCCGGTGTGATGAGCGATGATGCGGAAGATGCCGTGCATAGGAGGGTCCCGTCCATGACGAAACCTATGTTCGCCCTTTGTTCCCTCCTAT
Source organism: Paracoccus sp. S4493 (assembly GCF_000967735.1). Lineage (NCBI taxonomy): Bacteria > Pseudomonadati > Pseudomonadota > Alphaproteobacteria > Rhodobacterales > Paracoccaceae > Paracoccus > Paracoccus sp. S4493. The sequence continues at coordinate 36,137 of NZ_JXYF01000056.1, read as the reverse complement.
AATCCGGGTCGATGCGTTATTTTTCAATCGAACGCCACCGTATTCGCGGCGTCCGATGCTGATTAAGCGTTGATCTCGACAGAAGCGGTTCTGTTGTCATGATCCATCACTGCCCTGATCACCCCGAGCGGCCTTGAGGTCACCTCGGTTGTTGGCGCACCGATCGTCGAGATGTAGAGCTGCTGCTCGACGTAGAGCGCCTCAGCGCCCATGACGGCGACGATGTAGACGCCATTGTCGACGACCTCGATCTCGTCTCCGGACAGGCCGGACCTTTTGAAAAAGCCGGCGCGGTTGGTGACGGGGCAGAACGCCAGGTCGCCAGCGTTGACGTTGACCTGCGGCCTCACGATGATGCTCATCTCTCCACCTTGTATCTGATGCGCATGGCGTTGATTTGGTCCTGGGTCAGCTCTGCAGATGCCGTCAGGATCGACTCGGACGGGAAGCCTGCGGCGATGCGCGCTGACGTCGAAGAGTGGACGCTCCCGTCGGGCGCGATCTGCTCAACGACAAGGTTCGCGACAGACGCCCCACCGTTGATATCGGCGTGAACCATCGTCACCACCCCGATAGCTGTCCCGGTGATGCCGGTCACATCAGGGACGTCCTTGACCAGCTCGCTGGTCACCGTTTCCGACGACGTTGATATGACGAGGTTCGTGAAGAACCTTTCTCCCATGGGGAACATCGTCGGGGCTTCTGGCGTGTAGACCGCCAGGTCTGCGATCCTCCCGATCATGCCGGACCCGCCGCCGGCGGAGACGCCGAGATAGCCGTAGCCCTTGTCACACGCGTGCGCGCCGATCGCTCTCGGATAGTCAGCCGAAAGCACCTCCGAGCCGTTGATGACAAGCGTCACGTTCGATGTGGGGCCGGTCTCGTCGATCATCATCTCGACGAGAGCCGTGCCGTTCGACACCGGCGTGAAGCCAGGGCTGATCGCGGCGACGGACTGCGTCTGCGCGACCGGGTTACCGGCCGCGTCATAGGCTCGACGGGCGATGAATACGCTGCCGGCCCTGATCCGCAACTCGAACGAAGGGTTCGTGTCCGAAGAAACAGAGGGGGATGAGGACGGCATCTCTGCCGGGTTGAGGTTGACCTTAATGAGATCCCTCGACGAGTTAATCGTCCCGTTAACTGTCACTAGCAGGAACCGGATACAGAAACGGCTCATCTTCTTCATGCGACGAACCATCGCCCCGCCATTCGGGGCGATGACGATGCGTCCACCGTTCGAGTTGTAGAGCGGCGTCCCGCTGATGAAAACCGGCCAGTTATAGGCCAGCAGCGGAAGGCTCGTGGTCATCCTGAAATCGTCAGCGTCGATGATTGCCATGCTCTTAGCTCCTCGCAGAAAGACGGAAGGTCAGGCCGTCGATGTCCGCCTTCGTGGTCACCGGGACGATCGCCTTTTTAGATACGCCTCCGACGCCGGACGCGACGACAGAGTTCACAGATCTTACGACCTGGCCCGCTGCGTTACGGATCTCGATGTCCAGCTCGGAAGGCGCAAGTCCGCCGGAGCCGAAATGCCGCGAACGCACATAGAGGGCTTTAACCTCACCACCGTCTGTCGGAAGGTCGTCGAATGTCCCAACCAACTGTCCGCCAGGGTTGATGGTCACTGCTGAGGCGTCATTGGCCTGCCCGTTGACCATTCGGAGCGCGTCATAACCCTGCCCGGCAGTCGGCTCGAGATCGTCAGCGCGGAAGGGTCTGGACGGGAACGGCGTGTTCGCATCCTCAGAGTAGAAGGTCAGGTTTCTGTAGGTCGACCTCAAGGTTGCAGAGGATGACACGCCGCCAAGGGTTACCCGATCAAACGCCATCGACTGAAGACCGTTGTCGATGCGGTCACGGTCATACGTGACGTCGATATACTTCACCCCATTGATGTAGAGGATCAGCCTCGCTTGGGCGGCGGTGTGGGAGATCTTGCCGTTGATGTGATAAGCCTCACCGACCTTGAGAGTGGGGCCCGTCGCCAGTTCGAGCTGGTTCACCGTCGTGCTGGTCGTGGAGTTTCTGATCCGGTAGGAAACCGTGAACGAGGATCCGTTCACGACGATAGCAACTCCTGGCAGAGTGGAAAGAGACAGGTCTGAAAGACCCTCATTTCCGAAAATTACCATCATGTTCGGAGCGCTGTTCGCGGCCTTTCCTCCGATAAGGAAGGAGAAACAGAAATCTTGCATCGGAGACTGAGCGAACTTCGTCGTGAAGCTGTATAGGTCTGATGAGTTACCTCCGAAATCAAAGCCGATCTCATTCGGCCTACCGGGAGCTAGGGACGGTATCTGAACGAACGCGGGGGAGTAGAAACTCCAGTTCGAGTTGCCGCTCGTGTAGGGCCCACCGAGACCCGCGTTGGAGATCATGTCAGCGGGGGTCGGGTAGGCGCGGAAGTCATCGAAAAAGACGGTAGCCATGACGGGCTCCTTTTAGGAAATGATGATGACCCGGGCGCGGGCGATCGTGAACGACTGTGTGTAGGGGTCGTAGTTTCGGACTGCGGTCAGGCCGACTTGGGCCGCGTTGTGCTTCGGAGATGCCGAAGCCCGGTCTTGCTCTTTGAGGGCGAGGATCTCGAGGATCGACAAGTTTGCCTTCGGGGTGATCGACAACGCCGGGCTATTCCTGACCGCGGTCAGAAGCGTGAAGGGCACGACGGCGACGTCTTTCGGTCCGCCGTATTCTCGGCTGATGACGATCGTTGACGCCTGCAAAACATTGACCTCAGGATCCGGCCCCGGACCCGGCCCGCCGCCTCCAGCGACTTTCCGTCTGATGAGCGCGCCCGGGATGATCATTCGGCGAGGTCTCCGAGCAGGATATACTCCGAGGTCGACACGGGCATGATCGAGCATCCCGAACTCCTCTTGCGTGTCGTGAAATGATCATCCGCGGACTCGACGACGACCCCGGCCTCACCCGTGATCGTAACCCTCCCCTCTCCTCTCTGGACGATCGTGACCGGCCGACGATCGAGATCCGATCCAGCCGAAACCTGCCCCGAAGAGGCCGGGATCGTCACGGTCACGTCAGTGTCCGACGTGACGATTATCGACGCACCGACCAGAAAGTCTGCCTCCGAGATGACGTAATTTCCGACGACCGCAGCGTTGACGGAGTAGCTGTGAAGCTCGCTCGCCGGGACCCACGAGGTCCCGCTGTAGACGTAACTCCGGCCCACATCACGGACATGCGCTCTCATCCCTTGGAGCGGCTGGAACCACCACCATGCGCCATCCTTGAAAGCACCGATCCGACCAGCGTTGGCATGTCCAACGGGAGCGATCTGAACGGTGGCGGCTTCGACGAGAGGGGACGTGACGGACGGCACGGACAGACCAACGAGCGCCGACAGGCGCAGCAGGTTTTCGTCCATGCCGGTATTCCAGCCGTCTTCACCGAGCGGCCATTCAGCGGCCAGTCCCAGGCCGATCATCTGCTTTGAAGACATTCTCGCGATCCGTTCATATCAAGTTTCAAGGGAGACATTCGTGCAGAAACTTTGGCATCAAATTCGCATCTTATTGACCGCCATAATCTTTTCCGTATGCGAGGCCGTAACCCGTCGCGTCCACGGCGACATCGAACAACAGGATGGGATTTTGAAAGCTTGCGGGCGCAGATGCATTCGCGCTGATTTCGCCGCGGTAAGTTCCGATCTCGACCGCGTATGCCGCGCCGCCAAAAATGTCTGTCGGCGCGCTATAATTGCCCGATCCACGCATGGAGTTTGGATCTGACATATCCATAAGTATGTCCTCCACGGGGATCGTGAACGTTGTCTCGGCGATGCCCCGATAGGTCTTCACGAGGTTCGACGTCGACGGGATGCCCTGCATGATGATGCCGAGATAAGGGTTATTCTGGGTGAGCTGGCGGCCCTTCCTTGCGCGGATCCGGCGGAAGAGGCGGACGTAGTAGAGAGCTTCCTCTTCCGGCGTCACTGGGCCCTGATCCCACGCCGCGGGAACCGCGTCATCGAGCATCCGGTTGCGCGGAGACCAGGTCAGCGTGACCGGGGCAGGCTCTTCGAGAACCAACTTGCCGGCCGCGAACGAGACCGTCTGCCCGTTCGCCGAAATCGTCGCGGCGCCCGGCCGCGCGGGCAGCGTCGCGCGGCTGTATCCGAGACTGCGGACGGGGTTGATCAGCGCGCCGTTGACGCGCTTCTTCGAAGGCTGACCGGCGTTCACGGGGCGCAGAACGGTCGCTTGGCTCCCGCCCGAAACGACGGCCATCTCGCCGGCGGAGAGGACCGGAGAGCCGCGCTTCAGGTGGTAGACGATGGACGTCCCCGCGCTGATCTGCGCGGGCGACGTGTCGTGGATCCCGCGCTTGATCGTCACCACGCCGGTCTCCCGATCGACGTCCGTGATGATCGCGATCTCTTCGCAGTAATACGGGCGAAGGCCGTAGCCCGACGCGTGCGTATCGGATTCAGGATCGAGCGCCAGCGCGGCGCTGCCGACTGCCGAGGTGATCGACTCCGAGCTTTCGTTCAGCGCGTATTTGCGCGCGTCTCCGGAGATAGAAAGGACGCCAGAATTTCCGGACTGGAAGACGTCGACGATCGGGTTATTGGTGACGCCGGGGATTGCGCGACGAACGAAAATCAGCTTGTCACCGACGTCGACGTCCGCCGCCTGAGCGCCGAAATCCAGGTCGTAGAAAACGAAGCTTGAGGTCGCCTCGCCGCCAGGCAGAGAGTCGACCATCACGGCGCGCGGGGTCGGCTCGATGAAAGTCCCGGTGTCGGCGGGCTGCGTTCCCTGAGGATGCTGAAAGACCTCGATCGCGTCCAGATTGGACTGCGCTGAAATGAGGTGTGCGAACTCAGTCACCTCCTCATCGTCCATCGTCAGGACTGCATCCATAGGCACGCCGGACGCGATCAGCATCGGCGCCGACATCGGGGTGGGGTAATGAAAATCGACCTTGGGAGCGACGGTCATCGAACCGTAGCGGGGCGCCTGAGCGACGGTCGAGATCTGGACATCGTCCGGATGCGTGACGTCAGCGACATACTCGGCGAGGCTCGCGACGATCTCCCGATCACGGACATCTCCATAGGAGATCTCAGCGACGAGGAACCGCCGGCCGTGGATCGCCGGCTCGCTCGGCCAGTCGACAGAGATCACGTCAAAGAGGCAGACGTCCCACGCGTGGCGGCTCATCGACGCCTCAAACGTCACCATCGGCGTCGAGGACATCGCCAGCTCGCGCTTTCCCGCGGTGATCGCCGCTTGGCTGTCGCGGAACATGGAGAAGTCTCGAGACTCGTCGTTCGCTCCGCCGCTGATCGCGATCGCTGCCTGGGAGATCAGGTTGACGACGCCAGTCTCTTCGGTCTCGTCGACCGTAAACTTTACGGTCAGCGAAGAGACCAGCTCAGACGGCATCCTGGACTTCACCTCGCTGGTGATCTTGCCGTTCGATGGCGTCAGGACGAAATCGCTGATCTCCGGCCGCGGCGCGGGTCGGCCGGACCATAGAGACTGGAAAACGCTCTGATGGCGCAGGACGCGCATCGTGTAGCGCCCGGTGCGACGATCGAGGATGACCCTGCAGCCAGCGTGTGCGAAAATCTTCTCAGCGACAGCGTTGAAGCCCTGGACGTTCGCGTCATGGGACGAGATGCCGATGCCCTCTTTTGAGAAGATGCGAGCCCCGGTCAGGAAGGTCTCAGCGTCCATGACTTCGTGGTTCGGCTCCGTCTCATATCCTCCAGTCGCGTAAAGTTCATAGAGCACCGCGGCCGGGTTCGCTCGTGGGAAGCCGCCGCCCGATCTCATGAGATCGCCGTCGCTGTCCCGCCTGGCAGGGTCTAGCGGGCCGGGCATGATCAAGATATTTCTCTCAGACACGACTGCCGCGTCACCCATTTCGGCAACGCTGTCGCACCAGTCACTGAGCGGTTTGGCGCGCGGGTAACGCATGTGCCTGAACTGGGGGCCGGGCTGGATCGGGTTATTGGACGACCACAGAAAGCCTCGCTTCTTGAAGGCCGTCGGCAGGCTGTTTACGCCGATGAACAGTCCCATCGCGTCACGGAGTTTCAGCGTCTTCCGCGCGCCGGTAAAAAATGCGGAACTGAAGCCCCGGTATCCAGGACCCTTGCCCGGTGCGTATCCCGCCTTCTCGTCAACATAAGCCGGCGGCACCTGATCCGCTGCGCCCGGCATCCAGGACATGATGCCGTGGACGCCCCCGCCCCCGGTCTCGTCTCCCCCGAATAGGTCAGGCTCATCGATCAGCTCATTGCGCTGCGATGTCATGATCTCCTTATGCGCGGGATCGATCGCCTCAGAGATGGGGCGACCGCGATTGATTGCGAGATAGTCGATGCCGGACGGGCAGCGCTCGACTGATCCGTCCTCGTCCACCTGGGCAGGCGGCCACGCCAACTTGTCGCCGATCCGGACCCCGAAAAGCGCGTCGGAGGGCTCGAGAGCGATGCCGTAATGGAGGGTCATGTGCCAGTCCGGGACCGGCTGCCCCTTCTTTCCGCCCTTACCGCCCATCGTCGGTCACCTCATCATTCTGGCGTTCGTAGCGCTCTATCGCTGCGGCGACGACGGCAGCCCCGAGGGAGCATCCCGTGGCGATCATCCTGTCGGCAGGGATACCATCGTGCATGTCTCGCGATGAGAAGCCGTTCAAACGGAGCCACTCATGCGTCCCTGTCTTGCAAAAGTTGACGCTTTTGACGTCAACCTTCGTCACGATGATTTTCGACAGATCCGTCATTTCTTAGACGCCTTCACGTATCTGATATTCATGCTGCGCTCACTGGCGTGGAGAACGACCGGGTCCTTGGAGATTACTGTCCCGAAACTGATCGCGATCACACGGCCGGGCTCGGCGACGGGGATCTTCTGATCCTCCTCGCGAGGCTCTCTCGACGCAGTTTCCTCGCCCTTCGGCGTGAAGAGATAACCGATGAACTGCGTCGCGAAGCCGATGCCGATCTGAGCCAGGAAATTCATGTGTTGATTTTCCCCACCGGATTTTCATAGGGGATCGAAGGCTGGCCGCCGAAATTCAGGTGGTTGCGATGGATCTCATCGCAGCACGTCAGAGTGCGCTCGCAATTCGGGATGATGATGGCGACATTATCCCCGGCGGGGACAGAGGCGTAAAACGCGGAGATCTCGCTCACGTCCGACGCGCTGACGTGGAAACGAAAACGGCGCGGCATAGCCGCAGTTGCGGAGGGCGTGGGTGCACGCTCTGTCTCGTATCGCTTGTCTCCGATTACGATCGATGACCCGACCAGAAACTGACGCTGCTCAGTGACCGCCAGGTTTCTGCCTCGAAAACTCGTCCCGGCCGTGCCTTGGTCGGTCACGTCGATATAAAGGGCCCCCGCGATGACCTGGCCTTTGGTGTAGACCATCGACCGCGCGACATTCGCGCGGCACTTGTGACCGTATAGGAGGAGCTGGCAGCCAGGCTGAAACTTCCTGCGCGAGTTGGCTTTCTCACGCTGAAAAAACAGGTCCTTTGCGGTCAGAGTGACGGAGTTCCGGTCCTTCGTAAGCCCCCCGGTAACGACGCGGCCCCAAAAGAGCAGAGGCGCATCGCTCGCGCCTTCATGCGTCTGACGGACCTCGATACGGATAGGGTGCTGCGTGACAGTCGGGAAGATAAGCTGCGCGACCTCGACCGTTCTCGGCAGCGTAACCGTGATGTCATCGCTTTTCAGGATGGCCGTCTTCTTGATGTCGCTCACTTGGAGCGCCACCTTCTCGTAGACCTCGCCATCGAAGGTGATGCTCGTCTCGTGGATGCAGTATCTGTATCGCTTGCCAAGATGCGTGACGATGACGAGCAGGATCGGAACCCCGCCGTCTTTACTCGTCTCGATCTCGGCGAAGGTCGGCATGGCTTCTCATCACTCCAGGACCTCGACGATCTTGATCGAGGCCGCGCATTTGTCTGCGGTCAGATGCTCGACGGACAGGATGTCCGACGCGAACCTGTGGCGGACGAGGCTCGCGCCAAAATCCCCCGGTATGAGGCTCGCCGGGACCGTGAAGTCTCTGGCTCGCCCTCGGCATGAGAGGAAGAATGAGACCAACCCCTCCTTCGCCTCTTGGCTCATCTGCGACGTCGTGAGGGAATAGGTCCTTCTGCCGCTCTGAGCTTTATCCTCACCCTCGAAGTCCAAGACCGGGCCCGTCCCGTAATCCAGTCTGTTAGACGGGAAGAAGGCGGAGACGGTCATCGGCTCGAAAGCGCCGTGCTTGAGAGGGAAGACGCCAACGGTAGCCGTTTGCGATGCCATCTCTTGCGGGTAAATACGGGCCTCGATGTCGAATTTCAACGCAGCGCGCGTTTTCACGGTCATCTCGATGCCGTCAATGGCGCCCGATACGCAGGACTCGATCTTGCAGATCTCACCGTCAAGGAAGCCTTCGCTGATCTCGGTGTCGATCTGGATCGACGACAGGATCGGGTCGAACGACAGGACCCGCGCGACGACGCTCTCGTGGCTGTGCATGCCGTAGATCCTGACAAGCGTGCCGGGCGGCCAGGCGCAGAGAGATTTGCGCATCCGGAAGACCTTGGAGCCGCGCGCCGCGACGCCCTGACCCATCCTCATGAAGTCCGGGACCGCGACCGCGGTCGATGACGCCCCGTCGACGAAATCCAGAAAGCGCTGAGCGTGCTGCTGAGTCGCCGTCTGACCGGAAAATTTTACGATCATCCTCGGCCGCGAACGGCGGGAGCAGCGGTGCTCAGTGCCATTCGCGGACTGGAAGATGTCGGTCTTGAACTCATACTCGACTTTCGGATTGTCCGAAGTGTTCGCGATTAGGGGGATCGCGACTGGGCTTCCTGTGGGGATCTGCCTCATCACGCGATCCCCAGGGCGGCTTTAGCCTTTTGCGGATCTGCCGAAAGGACATTCAGGATCATCTGCGCACCGTGCCGACCCGAGAGCGCGGCGTTCATGAAGGACTCGCTGTCGACGAAATTGAGGACGTCACCCGATTTCATCTCCTTCCCGGCGTTCGCTTCGCTGATCTCTGAGGCCATCTTAGCTACCCCTCCGGAGATCGAGCTGACGCTCGGCGTGCTTGAGGGCAGGCTGCCGATGCGGCCGCCGGAGTGGTAACGCTGGATCGACGAGATGCCTCCCAGGAGGCTGTCGACCTGCTTCGTCTCCTTGCGGCTGAGGACCCTCTCTCCCGTCTGAAGGATCGCCGGGACTTCATCATGCTTCAAACCAAAGACTGCATCGTAAAGGCTCATGTTCCTCTTGCTGCCGTCCTCAGGGCGTCCGCCGTCGTGGAAGACGGGAAGTTTGAAGCCTCCGGTGCCGGTGATCGCGTTGAAGCCCGCCGTCAGGATCGTCCCGAAAATGCCGCCGCCTCCCCCTCCGGAACCGGCTTGGGGCATGCCGTTCTGATCGAGATTGAGGGCCTTCATGACCTGCTGCGCAACGGCCGCCTTGATGATCATAGATCCGATGTCGATCAGGATCTGACCGACAGACTGGCGAACGGAGTTCGCAAGCGCCCGCCAGGGGTTCTCACCCTCCTTGACGGCCTGAGCGAATGACGCGCTGGCCTGAGACAGCGTCTCACCGACCTGAACCGACCAGTGAGCGGCGGCCTGACCGTAGTTCGAGACGCCTTCGGTGGACTTCGTGATCTCGTTCTGCTGAGCCTGGATCGCCGCGATGGCGGCGACAGCCTCAGGTCCCGTGTCGACGCCGTAGGCCAGTTTCTTGGCCTCGTAGAGCTTCATCAGCTCTTCCGTCGTCGCGCGGATCTCTTTCCGGATCTCGTCCTGGAGGCCGATATCGTCTGTGGCCTCGAGGTTCGCCCTAAGGGAGGCGAGCTGAGCCTCGAGAGGTGCGGTGTCGATCGTGGCGTCCGTTTCCGCCATCTGCCAGCCGGGCGTCTCGGCCTTGTATCTGTCGATCCTGGCCGCGACCATCTGGTCCTTGTCTGACTGCGAATAGATCGCTCCGTTCCGCTCCGCCTCTGCGATCTCGTTCAGGGTCTCCATCCGGATCCGTTCGATCGCCGACCGCTCTTTCGCGACCTCGATCCCGGCTCGCTCCGAGCGCAGCTGACCGTCAACGGTCTCGCGCGACTCCGCGCGGGCCTTGCTGTCGTGGATCAGCAGGCCGTTCGTGACATACTGCGCCTTCTGCGCCTCTGTCAGAACGTTGCCGGTCCGGCGCGCGACCTCATCGATCTCGCGGCGAAGGCGAAGTTCCTCTTTCGCGCGATCGCTCAGACCGATCGTGGACGCCTCGTAGGTCTGCTCGCTCTGCCGTTCGCTGATCGTCTGTCCCGCCTCGCGGGTCTGGTTCGCCCGGCGGAGAGCGACCCGGCTGTCGAGAAGCTTCTGGGCCGCTTCGGGGTCGAGAGCGACGCCGCTCGTGCGGGCCTCGTCCTCGATCTCGCGGCGCTGCTCAGCCAGCCAGCGCTCATCCTCGTCAGCGATCGCCTGCAGCGCGGCTTGACCGGCGTTGCCGATGATTTCGTTCTGCGCCTCGACGTGACGCCTCGCGACGTCCGTCAGCTTGCTGGCGTCCTGCTCGACCACGTTGCCGCGAGTCTGCTGGCGAAACCTATCCGCCGCCTCCCTGTCAAAAGCCTCCAGAAACTTCGCCGCGTCCTCGAAGCGGCGCTCAGAGAGCGCCAGATGGAAATCGCGGTTGCTGTTGAGAGACGGGTTGCTCAGCGCAACCTTCGCGATCGCGTCCATCGCCTCCTTGTTGAGGCCGGAGGCGGACGACTGGACGCCTTGAACGGCCGAGATCTGCTCGTCAGAAGCCTGGCGCCCGCGCCCGATCGACGCGTAAAGGGATCTCGCCTGCTGCTCGACGCCGCGCTTCTTGACACCCTCCCACTCGTCGCCGACGTTTCCGCCACGCGACATACGGCCGTTCGCCAGCTCCATCGCCAGGCGGTCCTGCATGGCCCCGTCGAACTTGGCGTTCGGGTCGAGGTTCAGCTTGTCCATCAGGCTCTGAAGCGTCTTCCCGACGATCTGATAGCGTCCGAGAGCCGACGATCCGCGGTTTTTGCCATCGCCGTATTTGTCCAGGTTTCCCTGGTGAGAGAGCATCGAGCGCTGGAGGTCGCGGATCTGCGCGAGCGTCATTGACGTGAGATCACGCTCACCGCCGGTCCAGCGACCGTAATCGAGCGTGGTGTTGTAGCCGCGCGCCCGCGCGTGCCCTTCGGTGCCTTCAGATTGGGCAATGAAATCAAGAAAATCGTTACTGCCTTTCGCGCCGGCGTAGGGCGTTCCTGGAGTGACCGTGTTGTTCTGGCTGACGACAGACTGAGACATCGCGCCGATCTGCACGTTGAAACCGCGCGCCGCCGCGTCTGTCTGGATGATCGAGGCGTTGATCTCGGATGAGAGCTGGCGATAAGCGCGGCCGATCTCAGCCAGGTGACGCGTATGCTCTTCCGGCGAGAGGGCTTTCCCCATCTCGTCCAGCTTTTTGCGCGCGTCCTCAGCGGCCTTCTCGATGTCCTCGAAACGCTTTGCGAGGGCGCTTTTCCCTCCGTCATCTTCGATCTTCGACTTCAAGTTGTCGATTGCCGCGTTCAGCGCCGTCAGGCGCTTCGTGTTCTCGAGGCTGACGTCCTCGCTGAAATCTCCCTGCAGTTTTTTTGCGGCGTCCTCGTTGCCGTTCACCGCCTCGAGGACCTTGTTGAGATCAGCCAGGCTCAGAGCGTTCAGCTCATACGCTTTGCCCTTATCTTTCAGGAACTGCAGGTATTCCTCGGAAATCAACTCCTTCTCGCGGAGATCCTCAAGGACTTTGAGGAACGAGTTCGCCGCGCTCTCGCCGACGCGAGGCGCGTCATATTTCAGGCTCCCGTCCAGGAGGCCGGAAATAGCGTCTTTGATGGGCTTGATAGCCTCCTCGCCCTTGCCGTCGACGACTGCCGCGAGTTCGATCGAGCGCGTCGATCCGTCCAGCTCTTTGTAAAGACGGTAGCTCTCGGCCATCGCGTCAAATTGGGCCTTCTCGATCTCCTCGGGGCTGCCGATGTCTTTGATCAGCCGCTGGAACTCCTGCAAGTCGCCGCGGGCCTCCATGGCGGCCGCTCGGATAGATCCGATCGTCGATGCGACGTTCGAGAGACGCTCGTTGGCGTCGATCTGCTCTTGCGCCTTCTCGTCATCGAAAAATCCGAAAACCTTGGGCATGACTAGAGCCAAGGCTGTCAGTCCGAGTCCGACGGGGCCGGAAAGGACCCGAAGTCCCAGGAAGACCTTCGACAGGATCGCGCCAACGCGGCCCAGCTTCGACATCGTCCCGGCGGCCGCAGCGGCGCCGGCGGCGATGCCCGCGAAGCTGAAGCCTTTCATCGCCCGTCCAGCAAGGACAAGGCTTGTCGCGATGCCAGCGAAGGCGCCGCCGATCATGGCCCCGCCTTTGAAAATGACGATACCCGCAAGGACCTTCGCGATCGTCTCAAGATTTTCGACAAGGTATGCGGTCAGCTCGAGAACGTTCTTTGCCGCAGCGCCGAGCTGGATGAAAAACGTCTTTCCCTCGTCACTCTCGAAAAACTTCGTGGACCTGTCCATGAACGCGGTAAGCCCATCGATCAGTCCCGCCTTCGCGAAGCTTTCGCGGGCGGCGGTCAGCGTGTTCCGGAAGCGGGCAAGGATCGCCTCAAAGCTCTTCGCGGCCTCGTCCGCGGCGGACGCGTATTTCACGCCAGCGAAGCTCAGAAACTTGATGACGGAGTCCCCGTCGAACTTCCCGGCTTCCAAATCCTTCCAAAATTTCCCCATCTGGTCGGCCGCGTAGCCCATCGACTCCGCGAACAGGCTGACAGCCTGCGGCATCGCATCGCCGAGCTGCTGACGCAGCTCCTCGGAGGAGACCTTGCCTTTCGAGAGCATCTGCGTGACCGCAACGACGCTGCGACCAAACTGTTCGTTGGTCAAGTTCGTGCCGCGCGAGATCGTCAGGAGGCCCTCAAAAGCCGTTTTGAAGTCGGATGTCGAGATGCCGGCCGCATCTGTCGCAATAGCGAAAGAGGACATCTGGCCCTGGATCGTGAGGACCTCGAAGCCGAATCTGTTCGCCATCTCACGTGCGTATTCGAGATCCTCCCCCGTCCGGCGAATATCCCCATCGTTCACGAAATTCATTTTCGTGTTGAACGCCTGGACGCTGCGGAACGTCTCGACGGACTTGGCCGCTTCTCCGACGACGCCGGCAAGGATGACGTAGGCGCTGATCAGTCCAGCGACCTGGCCGCGCATCGCGCTGAAGGCCCGAGCGCTGTCCGAAGCGGACAGCGCCTGACGGCGGAAACTGCGCTCAACGTTGCCGTTGGCCGAAGCAAGCTTGTCCATGTCCGCCGCGGCCGCGGCGGCTCTCAGATCACCCCCTTTGCCGTATGCGGATCGGATATCATCCACTTTGCCGGACTTTTCGCCGAACTCACCGGCCAGGACTCCGGCTTGCGACAGACGCGTCTCCTGCCTCGCGACATCCTGGACCTTGCGCGGAACGGCCTTCTCGAGCCGCTTAACCTGAGCTTCCAGGGCCCTGATCTCGGCGCCTCGCTTGCTGATCTCGTCATCGATGACGGACGTGTCGACCTTGACCCGGCCGGCCACGGCGCTCTGCTGAAGCGCGGAGATCTCGGCGCGAATACGCTCCGCGTCTTTGCGTATCTGAAGCTTCTTCGCCTCAAGAGCCGGCACGTCCGCGCCGTCATCCTTCAGCTTGTTATCGACGCCCAGCCTCTGCCCGCCCAGGCTTTTAAGCTGCTTGTTGCGCTTCGCGATCTGCGCCTCGATCTCGGCCGCGCTCGCGTCCATCTCGCGCGTCATGTCCGCGCGCTGCCTCTTGAGCGCGTCGACGGAGGATCGGTTCGTGAGGAGCTTCGAGTTCGCGTCGGCGAGGTCGGTCTGCATCGACGACAGGGTCTTCTTGCCCGCGTCGATGACCTCGCTCATCTGCGCCATCTGTTGCTTGATCGCGCGGGTGCCGGCGGCCGCGTTGCGCGTGATCCGCTCAAAAGAGCGATCGATCGCCTTCCCGGAAGAGGCGTCGAATCCCGAAACCTCGTCAGAAAGTCGGTCGATCTCACGGCTGATGCGCTGGAGCTGCGGAGACGCGCGATCATTCGCGCTGACCTCAAGGCGGACGTTGGTGGTCGACTTAGCCATTACGCATGTCCTTCAAGGTCTTATCAAGTTCGCGACCGTTCTCGGCTGAGATGTTCGCGCCGATAGCGAGGGAAAGGATCTGCGCCTCGTCTGCTAAAGCGCGCCTCGTGCGCCTCCGGACGAGGCGCGCTTCGATCTGGACTCGCTTCGCGGAATAGTATCCGGCGTCCGGATGGCCGTTAGCCAGGAGCAGAGAGATGTCTTCGCGGAGGTCCATCACGACCTCCGCAAACGTCAGCTTTTCGGTCCGTTTAGGCTCTCCAGGTGACGCATTCCCGTCGCGAGGAGAGCCAAAATATTTCCCACGTCGAAGTCGCCCCCGGTCGACTCTTCGAAGATGTTTCTGAGAAGGAAGGTGATCGTTGGGACGGGAAGAATTCTGACCGTCTCATCAAGGCCCGCTTCATCTTCTTCCGTGGCACAGGAGATGATTTTTACGAGCAGGGGTCTGGAGACGGTCATCAGGGTCCTGACGCCTTCCAAATAATTCCGGGCGAAAAGCTCCGCGCTGAAGGAGTTCGTCTTCTCATCGACGAACATCTCCCAAAGATATTCGACGTCGCTCTGGTAGAGGCTAAGCATTTCGACCATTTCAACGCCACCGATCGCTCGGATCCTTGCAGTGACGTTTTCGGAGATCTTCACGTCGCGCCGTGGGACGTTCGGACCTTTGTAATCAGATAGCGCCATGCATGTGCTCCTCATGCGGTTGCCCCCTAATCGGCGGCGGCCTGCGGCCGCCGCCTAGCGGCCCGAACGATCCAGGGGGAGCAGATCGTCCGGGCGTTCGGGTCAGACGATCCGCAGGGGCTCGTCGTCGATGGTGATCTCTTCGAGGTCGCCGAACTTCATCACCGACGCGCTCATCGTGAAGCTCCTCCAGTCGTCGCCGTTCATGAGCTGGATCGGAGAGCTGGGCGTCACCGCGGCGCGGGGCACGGTGTAGGTGTGGTTCTTCGAGAACGTGCCCTCGGCGTTATCTTCGACGAAGAGCAGGCCGAGCATGGTCTGCTCGCCCCTGGAGTTGATGCGGTTCCAGCGGGACTGTGCGGCCTGATAGGAGACCTCGATCTCATCGTTGAAAGAGACGGCGCCGCCAGGGATGATCTCGATCATTCCAACGCTGCGGTTGAGGCGGTAATCGGAATGCTCGACGAGGGGCTGACCATCAAGGGTCACGGTGACGTTGGTGATATTCCTGACGCCGACCGGGTCCAGAAGCGTTCCGCCGATGATGTAGCGGCGACCAGGCTCGATCGCGGAGATGGTCTGAACGGTGACCGGGACATCTTCCTGCTCGACCGTTTCGACGGTCCCGCCGAAGATCATCGCCAGGTTGTCCATGTTCCCGTCGTCGGTCGAGATCGAGATCGTGTAGTCGCGGCCGGTGATGACGGAGTCGTCTTTCGCGCGCACCTTCGAGTGCCGGTTGAAGTGATCCTGCTTCTCGACGTTCGGCGTGATCTCAGCCGAGGTCACCGAGTTGATCGGCATCAGGCCGAGCCAGCGGTTCGTGATCAGGTCGACTTTCGTGGCATAGAGCATGCCGCGCGCAATGTTGTAGACGGGACGGGTCATCCGGCTTCACCTTGGTTATGCGCCGCGGCGCGTTCTCGTTTTGTCCCCCGTATAATCCGGTCGCGATGCCTTTTTTTCAACTTCGCGACCCGATATGTGGCAAAATCAGCTCGCTTCAGAGCTGCTCTTCGAATTCGATGGCGATAGGAATGATAATGAGATGGTAATCGCCATGTTTACCGGGGGCGATGACGCTGCCTTTGCCGACCCGAAATTCGTTCAGGTAATGACCAAGAGGACGTGGCATACCGTCTTCGTTCGTGATGTTCTTGGCGACGGCAAGCTTTCCAAGGACCTTGTATAGGAGGCGGTAAGCCTCGTCCGACTGACGCACCTCGTCGGGATCCTTTTCGCAGAGGCAGACGATATCGAGGTTGATCTTGAGCAGCCGGCTGCGGCTGTGCTTCTTGATTTCCGGCCAACGCTCATCGTCCTCGCTTTCTTTCGGGCTCTCGATGATCGTTGCCACCGGGAAGATGGCTTTCTTGTAGTCGATCGGAGACAGGCCGCGCATGACGCGCCCGTCGAATTCGGGAATCTCCCGCACCAGATCAGAAATGGTCTGCTGCAGCTGGAGGCGCTTCGGATCGGGCATCAGGAGAATTTCCTTTTAACTTCTTCGTTGAACTCGAGCACCAGCCTCTTGCCGATGTCTGTCAGGGAGTCGGAGGCGTATGAGCTGAAGACCTGCGATACGGACGGCCCGTAGAGGATCTTCACCCCCTCCCAGGAATATCCGGACCACCCCGCACCGGCGTATTTGTCGTAAGCCTCCTCGCGCATGGCGATGCCGACATTCCCGGTCATCGCGGTGCCGCGCTTCAGCTTCATGAAGAAAGCCGAGCGCATCTCGCTGTCTCGGCCCGGGGAGACCTGGACACGAGGGGTCACCCTTTTTCCTGCGACGGGAAGGTTCGTCGCGAACCTTGAAAGCTGAGTGGACCGGAAGCGCGCGGTGATGACCGCAGAGAGCCTTGACGGGAGTGACGAATAGACGCGAAGGCGCTGCTCCCCGACGAGGTAATTGGCCGGGAATGCGACCTTACTCTCGATCATCTCAACCGCTTCTCTCTGGGCCCAATCAGCGGTTCGGTTGATCGCGGCGGAGATCATGCCGTCGATCCCGTCCAGGGCCCCGCTAAGCTCCCTCAGCGCTCTGATGTCGTCGCTGCCGATATGGAAGGCGCCGCCCTTCATTTTACCAAGGATCCACGGGCGGATCGATCACGGGAGGGGCTGCCGTGAGCTTCGAGATCTCCTGATCCGACAGCCTCGTGCTGCGCACCTTCACATACCCGTCTCGATCTACAGGAGGCGGGATGTCGAGCTTAAAGACACCGTATTCTGTGACGATAAGGCTTCCCTCAGAGGCGCCTGGCGTCTCGGATATTTTGAAAATGAGAATAGGAGTTTGGTTGAAGACTTCGAACGCCCCGACCATCTCGTCGAGCACGTTCGCGCCTTTCGTGATCTCCCTGACACCAACCGGCGTCCATGCGTCTCCTGCGGGAGATGCACAAAAATACCCCGGATCGGCCATCCTTTTGTGAATCCTGCCGCGCGATCTGTGCCTGACGCTTCTGATGCTCATAACTCAACTCCTGATATGCCTGCGGCCAGCCCGAAGGGCTGGCCGCTACGTCTCCCCTTCGGCTCGGGGTCAGTCCTCGATCAGGAAATCTTCGCCCAGCTCGAAAGCGGACTCGACGGGCTCGACTGCCTGAACGGGCTCGGCTTTGCGCG
The DNA here is from genome assembly GCF_000967735.1 of Paracoccus sp. S4493. Lineage (NCBI taxonomy): Bacteria > Pseudomonadati > Pseudomonadota > Alphaproteobacteria > Rhodobacterales > Paracoccaceae > Paracoccus > Paracoccus sp. S4493. The sequence goes on along the minus strand of NZ_JXYF01000056.1, from coordinate 18,620 downwards.
TTTTGCGAACCTGGCGTGGCGCGTCTTCCGCGGCGGGGGCGGATGCCCCGGCTTTGCCGGCAAAAGTCGCGGCGCCAGATTCGATCAGCCTCTGCGCGCGCTCTTGGGGATGATCGAAGACATCTCCGGCGCGGCGGGTTACCGGACGACCTTTTGCGTCCAGGCCCATGATCATGACGTTCGACTTGATCAGCATTTCATATCTCCTGGTGTCGATGTGCCCCCGGCGCTGCGCGCCGGGGGCAGTTCATCACTCTTCGGGATCGGCGGCCGTCGGCGCCATGACGGTGACCTTCATCGTGCGGTTCGCGAAGCCCAGGACCGCCAGGGGGGCGGACTCAGTCGACACGACCTCATGAGAGGGCGAACCGGTCGTGATGTAGTTCCGCGTGAAGACCGGGATGGGCTGGTATTGCGCTTCCCTGTCCCGGATCGGGCCAAAGGCCATGACCCCGCCGATGTTGTCGCAGAGCAGCACGATCTCATTGTCGCCGAGCGGCTTGATCAGCTCCTCGTCACCGTTTTTGTTCACGACGGTGAACTCCTCGGTGTATTCGATCACGTCGATCGAGTTCGAGATGCGCCCCAGATAGACGACGTTCTCGTTCGAGCGAACGCCGCGCAGGAAGGAGCTGTCGACGCTGTAACGCGTGTCGAGCAGGTCGTGCAGCTCGCCGCCCTTCCGTGCAGACTTCACCATATGATCAGCGACGTTGGAGCCAACCAGGATCACGGTAACGACGCCGCCACGCTCGGCCTTTTTCACGGCGCGGGTGAACTTCTGGATGTCCTCGATGATGGACACGTCAGCATCGCCCCAATAGGCGCCAGGCTCTTTCACGACCGTCAGATTGGGATCGCGACGGAAATCCACCTCAGCGGTCGGAACTCCGTCACCATAGACGGTGAATTTGCCGTCAAAGGCAGCCTGCACGCTCATGAACTCCAGAGCATTGTCGACTTTCGAGCGCTGATCCGCGATCGTGTCCTTCCGCATAACGGGCAGAACGGTCTGCGGAGTAGCAGAGAAGATGCTGAACGGATCGCTGGTGGTGGTGGTCGACTTCTTGAAGGGGTCGATCGTATCGTTCAGACGGATATAACCCGTCTTCAGCGCTCTCGTCTCACCACCGCGGGTCCGCGAAGGCTTTCCCGGATCGTAGGGACTGACAAAAGGGGCGACAATATTCTTGCCGTCCGGCAGATCTTCGAGGACGACAGTATCGCGCTCTGCGAGGTGAGTTTTCGAGAACCAGCGCTCGCGGAACAGCCGCGGCTTGGGATGAACCATCTCGGCAACAAGTTTGACTTGGCCGTTGGTCAGGGGCTGAGACTGGAGCATTTCCGTTCCTTCAGGTGGAGACTTACGCGGGCAGCGGGGTCTTGAGGTTGATCTGGGTGGGCGAAGAGGCGCCCTCGAAAGCAGACAGTCGCTTCGCGCGGGTGTCATAGGAGGCGTCGTAGGCGATCACCGCGGGGTCGAATTCTCCGGCCCTCAGGACGGCGCAGTTCGCGGTTTCAGCGGCACCGGTCTGAACCGGGAAAGCCGTGATGCCGATCGACGGGGTGCCGCTGACGGCTTTCACGATCTGCTTCGCCTCGTTCAGCATGATCGGCGTATACAGGGCGAGATCCTGCTCCGGCGCGACTTCGAAGGTCTGCGTGAAGACGGGGATGGTCTGGCCGACGATCAGCTGGCTGTGATCGAAGGTCATGACGGTCTCGGCGGCGGGAAGTCCGGGTGCGTTATTCATATCAGGCGACCTTCATGGATTTCTTGATGGCGGCGACTTGGCCGTCGGGATCCTCGGCGTCCGCGCCGGGAGCTTCAGCGGTGGCGGACGGGCCGACGTTCGGCTGCTCGACCTTCGCCATGACCTGAGCGAACTGGCCGGTGGCGGTCGGTGCGGTGTTGGTCGGCGCCGGATTTACCGGAGCTTCAGCAACGGCTGCGGCTTTGGGAGCGGCTTCCAGGATGCCTTTGACGTCTTCGACCGAAAGGGCGGAAGCAGTGAAGGCAAGCTTCTGAGCCAGCTTTTCGCGGCCGGCTGCCTCGGGCAAGCTCATGATCGTGCTGGCGCGAGCAAGAGCTTCAGAAGCACCCTGCTCATAGCTTTTGGGGGTCTTATCGGTCTGGGTGCTCATCTGAAACTCCTGAGGGTTGTAGTCGACGCCTTTGTCATCTTCACTGCCGGCGACGGTCGCTGAGATCGCTGAAAGGAATTCGTAGCGGCTGGAAACTTTATCGACCAAGCCAAGGGCAAGCGCCTCTGCGGCGCCAAAAACCCTCGCCTCGGTGTCCTTGATCACCTTCCGATCGAGGCGGCGTCCTTCGGACACGGCGTCGACAAAAAGATCGTAGATCGGCGTCATGCGACGGGTGAATGAGGCTACCGCTTCATCTTTGATCGGCGCATTGATGCTCCCGAAAACCTTCTCTTCGCCGATGAAGATGTCCGTCTTCACGATGCCATTCTTCTGCAGTTGCCCGCTGCGGTCGGTGTGCGTCATGACAACGCCCACAGAGCCGATCTCGGCGGTCTTGGATGCGTGAAACTCGGTAGAGGCGCATGCGACCCAGAGGGCCGCAGAAAGGGCGGTCTCCGCGTAGGTGATGACGGGTTTTACCGCTGCTGCCCGCCTGATGGCATCGTAGCAGTCCGGGGTCTCACCGGCGTCTCCTCCGGGGGAAACGACATGAAGAACGATAGCCTTGACTGCTTCGTCTTCTGCGCCGCGATCAACCGCCCTCATGATATATTCGTATCCGGTCGCGTATGACGGCAGCGCCGCACTAAAACCCGAAATCAGAAAGCCCTTCACGGGAACGGTCAGAACTCCATCAACGACGTTATAAGGCCGATAACGGAGGGCGAAATCCTCGTCCCAGAACGGATCCCCGGTCGGCTCTCTCGCGGAAATCGTCAGCGTTTCCATTGCCTCGAAGTCCGAGAGCTGGACGGAAGATCCGAAAAACTTCTCAGCCTCCTCAACCGCGGAAACGGAAATGAGGGAGATCCCGTCCGAAGGGGCGGCGGGCATCCTCAGAGATTTGATATTTGCAACGCTCATCGCGTTCCCTATTTGTTCGTTCGACGGCTAAATACGAGAGGGTCTTTTGTTTTTCAACATCGCGAGCGATCAGGACCCCTTTACGATGTTGTTTTTGCGATTTTCATCATCCAAAATCTTTAGCCTCTCGCGCATCGCGCGCAGATCAGAGACGAGATCGTCATATGAGATGCCGAAGCTGCGCGCCGCGGCGCGCAGCCTGTCGCCCGGATTACGCGGCACTGTTGCGCGCCCTGGTCGCTTCGTCTTCCGCTTCCATGTCGTCGTCGTCATCTTCTTCTTCGAACATCACGGCCGTCGTGTAGCGGAGCCCGCGTTTGAGCGCGGACCGGTTCTCGCGCTCCGCCTGGCGATCGATCTCACGGAAATCGAGGCCCAGCTTGGCGGCTTCGATGCCGCGGGTCGAAAGGCCCGCGCCGATGCGCTTGATCGCGGCGTCGGTTTCTTTCTTCTCGTCGATCTGTCCGCGCGAAGCACCGATCCACTCTGCGTTCGCGAGCGCGTCCAGGTTCTGGCCCTCATAGAGCCAGTCCCCGATCGCCCACTTCGGCATGCATTCGAGCTTCCCGTCGCCGATCGCCTCTTCGAGCCAGGCACGATAGATCGCGTCCGCGATCCTGTCGGCCACGCGCGATTTCAGGCTCATCATCGCGCGGTAGGTCTGCGACATGGCCGCCCTGGCGCTCGAGTAGGTCGTCTGCGTGAAGTCCCGAGAAAGCTCCTCATAAGAGAGGCCGAGGATGCTCGCGACTTTCCGGAGAAGGCTTGCCTCGAAGCCGCTGCCGATCGGGCTATCCCCGCCGACTTGCTTCGCGTTGAGGCGGGTCCCGGGGTAGAGATGAGGCACGACGGCGCCGTCAACGGCGAGAGTTGATGCCCCCTTATTGAACGCGGCAGCGTTGCCCATCATGGCTTCGCCCACCAGGCCGATCTGCTCGTCGATGCCCTCTGCGTTACCGCCAAGAAGCTCGACAATCTTGTCCATCGGCAGATCGGACTCGATGGAGACGGCGAGCATGGCTTTCAGAACAGTCGACTGAAGCGTCGCCTTGTCCAGATGTCGCATCATGTGCAGATGGCTCAGCGCGCTGACCAGCGCTGCTATGCCGCGGGTCTGGCCGGGCCGATGCTCATCATAGACGTGAATGATCTGCTGACGGCCCCACGCGTTCTCCGCGGCGACGCGCTTCCAGGTGGACTCCGTGTCTCCGAGAACCTCGCTCGGATGCTCGGTTCGGATATGATAAGCGACAGCTTTCCCGCGGGCGTCGAACTCGATGCCCCCCTTCAGGTGCTTGCTATCAGGGGACCAGTCAGGGTTCGAGATCCTGTCATTATCGATGACCTGGATTGCCGTCGCGTAGGGCCTGCGGCCCTCGGTGACCCACTCGATGGAAAGAAAAACCTCGCCCTCGAGCGTTACGCTAGAGAGACAAAGCCTGATGATGTCAGTGAGGCTTTTCCGGCCTTCGGCGTCGATGAAAAATTTGGGGCTCTCAGCATAGAGCCGGAACTTCCCTTCGGTTTCCGTTTGGAAAGTCTCGTCCCACGGCACGCCGTCTTCGTCGATTTCCCTGAAAAACGGAGGGAGGACATCGATCTCGGGCTTGGCGTTTAGACGGAATCTACTGCCGGCGATGTGGTCCTGGATCTCCCTGATCCCTGACGCGATCGTCGGCGCGTTTCTGTTTAGCTCCCTGCTCCGCGCGACCGCGAGGTCGCGGCCGACGCTGATCTCGTAGTCAGGCGTCTGAAGCTGCGGAGTCCACATCGCGGTCTGCTGCGTGTAGCCGCCGCCTTCATATGCCGGCATGTATCCCGTCGAATATCCGCTGAAGGATGATGCGGAGACCTTGGCGGGAGCGCTCTCTGCCATCACCGCCAGGCTCTTTTCGCCGACCTCTGCATTGACCATCTGCACCATCAGAAGAGCGGCCTAATCGGGCCGCGGCGCACGGCGCGCGGGTTCTGGCGGGCGGAAAGCTCGGACGACAGCTCTTCGCAGTAGCGCCGCAGCTCGGGCACTTTCGCCGCCGTATATTCGATCCTCTCCCCGGACTGATCGACGAAAACGCGTTCCGCAGCACCGGTGTTCAGGCGGTGATATGCGGACGTCGCATCTGCGTGCATGTCCCTGATTTTCTGGGTCGTGTAATGACGATACATGGATGGCTCGCGCGCTTGTTCGGCCATATAATCCGGTCGCGATGCCGTTTTTTCAACGAACGAGGCGTTTAAGCTCCGTTCATGCTCCGTTCATGCTCTTGGCGAGTTCTTCGAGACGTTTTTTACGATCGACCTTCGTCACGACCTCCTGGCCGTCACGGATCAGTATCGCGTGTTTGTTCTTCTCGGGCTCGAGAGCGAAGTCGGGGATCTTCTGCGTCGTCCCGAGCGTGTCGCCGCGGATCGTAGGCAGGCGGATCAGCGCGTGCGCGTAAACGCACAGGTCCCAAGCCTCGTTGCGTTTGCGGCGCTGGACCCACCTTTCGCCAACCTTGTGCTCGGAGAGCAGCTCACGGAACCAGTCAACCTTTTCGTGTGACGGAAGATGCACGTATCCCGGCTCCTCGGGCTCGCGCGCCAGGAGGCCCCAAAAAATGTCTTTCGCACGTCCCGACGTGATCATCGCCACGGGGACATCCGGAGATTTCCTTTTCTCGAGGGACTGAAGCCTCATCTCGATGATGTGGTCCCGGTCTTTCGGCTCGCCCTTCAGAAGAATGATGCGCGCGCTTGTGCCATCGCCTCTCGCCCGAAGCTTGCGCCAGAATTTATAGGCGTTGTCGGTGACGCCCGTCTTGTCTCCGGCGTCGTCCCTCCCGTCGCCCCCGTTAGAGTCGACGCCGATGATCGCGGGCCTAAGGAAGAGGTCTTCTCGGCCTTCGACCGGAAATTTTAGGTCAATGAGATAGTCAGCCAGGACGTCCCAGTCATCCGCGCTCAGGTGAGGACGGACATGGTGATAGACGATATTGCCATCGTCATCCCTTTTTACCTCATCATCACCCTCATCTTTCCGGATCATAATCGGCCGTTTAGATTTGTTCAGCATCTTGCGATGGATCACCCACATACTGCCATCCAAGGCGAACGCGTGGCTCTGCACGATCCAGTAGCCGGATTTTCCCTCGCCTCCGCCCTGAGTGTCGACAGTCGTGACGACGTAACGCGCCTCGGCCGGCACGACCTTACGAGCGTAGGGTCGACTGTCCGCTCGCTTCTTGAGATCTTCAGGCTTCAAACCTGCGGAGAGGCTCCGAGGGAAGAACGGAAGCGCGAAATGGCCGTTGAGCGTGGCTTTCAGCTTCTTTTCTTCTCCAGTCTTGTCAGCCTCTGCACGTGCGTGCAGGAGCGAGCTGACGAGGCCGCCCCAGTCATGGAACGCCGCAGCGGCGCCGTTCAACCAGAAGGAACGCATTCTCGCGTTGGGCGCCAAAGCCTCGCCTTGCAGATTGCCCTCTTTATCGAGATACATCCCGTCCGGGACCCATTTTCCCGAAAGATTTAGGTCGTATTTTCCGGGGACGGTGTCATGACCGTATTTCTCTCCGCAGTGCGGACATACGACTTTTACGTTTGCCGCACGCTCATCAATAGACCCCTCATCGGGGTATTCGAAATAACGGGAATGAGCTTCGAACCATTCTCTGCATCCCGTATTGACACACTGCCAATACCAGCACTCGCGGGTCCCCGAATTGTAGAGGCCAAAAATACCCGGATAAGGCGGGGCCTCGTGAAGACTTTTAGGCTCAAACGGCTCAATCTCCCTGGGAAGATTGGCCGGAGAGCTTTCGACCAGGATCTTCTTCCTGGACCCGTAAATTTTCGTCCGTCCGTAGAAAAGGTCGAACGGGCTGCCTTCGCCGCCCACGTCTTCGACCATGCGGTCATAGTCCTGAAAAAACAAAACGCCGCGGTTGACGCCGGCCGCGTTGCTTTTGGACGGCCACACCGTTGAGATAATCATCCCATTTTTTAGGATCTTAAAAAAAAGCGAGTTAGAGCTTCGGCCGGGTCGGATCATCTCCTTAAATTTCGGGTTCGCCTCAATGTATGAGTCGAAATCGCCCTTCGAAAATTTGGACGCGAAGTCCCTCGATGGGGTGATGATCATGGTGTCTTTAGGGTCGACTACGGCCGTATATTGCAAAAACGGCAGTCCCATGACGGACTTTCCGGAACGAGAAGGCGCCACGACAGCGACCCCCTCGTAGCGGTTATCGCTCATCGTCTCCAGGATTTCCCTTTGGTATGGAGCGTCGTCAAATGAAAATTTGGCGATACCCGCTGTCAAAGGGTTATTCATATAGCATTGACCTTCGGCGAATTCCGCAGCGTCAACGTCGGGCGGAGGCTTAAAGCCTTCAATGACGTCCGAAAATACGGACGAAATAGGAACCCGGCTCGGGACCTCCTCGTATCTATTTTCTCGAATCATTCTTCGACACCCACTTCCGATGCAATGTCGAATTCCCGGGCGCTCTGAATGCTCAGAGCGACGCTGTGATCAATCTCGTCGATGATGTCTGAAGCGCTCTTACGGCTCCGTTTCGCCTTTTTGACGAGATCGGGAAGGCGTAGAAGCCGTTCTCGGAGCGGCTTTAGGATGCTCGATAGAGCGATCGCGACGCGCTCACCTTCCCAGAGCTGGCCAATGCTTATCCTGTATGCCAGCTCGTCGTTTCTCGATTTCCAGTATCCAAATTTGAGTTCCTTCGGGAAGAGCTTGGCATCGATGGTCCTGGAAACATCTTTCAGTCTCGTCTTCGACGGGACCAAAAGGCGAGAAGCCTTGGCGAAGTCATATACATGCTCGCGGCCACGTTTTGCGATCGGACGGAGCCCGTCCAGCTTGGAGATCACAGTGCGGTCGCTTACGTCGAAGACCTCGGCGAGCCATTTGATAGTGACCCCGGCCGAGACTGAAAGGGATCCATTCTCAAGAGAGGGGCCAGAAGGCAGATCATCTACCTCATCATCACCCTCCTCTTCATCATCCTCTGACCTCAGCTGATCCTCGACAGCTTGCGCCTCATCGTCGTGATAAGGCGTATCATCTTCGACGTAATAGGAGGTAACATCAGACATTGCTGCGATGGCCGAGATCAGCGCCGCGATGTCGTTGATCGCATCATATGCCATCGCTTTAAGATCATCGTCCGAGCTGCGCGCCTCAGCTCGCTCGGACAATGTCTTGAGGCGATCTGAGATCGGTTCCTGGAGGCTCGAGAGCAGCTCGTTGACCTGATCTTCGTCATAAAGATCGGCCGCCATGAGTTCGAATGTCCGGCGCTCAGCGCGCATTTCCCAATATTTTATGCGCAGGAAAAAGGGCAGGTCTTCGACATCAAGAGTGTGGATTTCGCCCAGGATGTCCGGTTTGTCGCCCGCCAAGGCGACAAGAGCTTCCCTGATGTCGTAGACGTCAAAATTCGACCTCTGGCCAGCCGGCTGAAGACGGGCGCGCTTGAGAGACTTTGCGACCGCCCGCGGATCTCTATCGAGAGACGTCGCGAGCCAGCTGATGCTGACGCCGGATTTGATGACCTGGATCGGATCACCCGTGGCCTTCTCCGTTTTTTTGACCTTATCGGGGTTCGGCGGTCTTCCCCTGCCCCGCTTTTTCGTCGTGTCGACGTCAGCGCGAGCAACGAACTGAACGCCGGCCGCCGCCAGGCGCTCCTCAGCTGTATCAGTCATGAGCCGTCTCTCTGCCGCTTTCGCAGATTAGATACGTCTCATATCGCTGATTTTCAACGAATACGGCTTATTCGATGCTGTCTGAGAGGTGCTGCATCAGCTCTCGCCGACGCGGCAGATAAGCGGCGCGATTATAGGCGCCACGAACCTGATCTTTGTCCGCGTGGGCCATCTGAGCTTCGATCACGAGGCTTTCGCCGGGGAACGCGTCATGCAGGATCGTAGACGCTGAAGAGCGAAAGCCGTGAAGCGTGGCATCTTCGTGGCTCATTCCAGCAGCTCGAAGAGCTTTGTTGATCGTATTCGCACTCATGATCGACCGGCCGTCCCGGCCTCTGATCAAAAGCCCTGGTCCCCGCTTCTCGAGAATGCCTCTCAGCATCTGGACGACCTGCGAGGATAGAGGGACGAGATGGTCCTTCTCGCCGCCTTTCATGATTTCCGCCGGGACGATAATCAGCGCCTGATCGAAGTGGATCATGTCAGACGTGACGCGGCGCAGCTCGGAGCTGCGAAGGAAAATCCTGGCCGCGAGCTGCACGGCGACCTTCACGTCATATCCGGAAGAGGAGCTTTCGACCGCGTTCAGAATCCGGCGAACGCCGTCCGCACATGTGGCGGAGCCGTGATGCCTGTATCTGTGCGCTGGAAGCGCTCTGGACAGGCCGGCTGCCGGATTGACGACGGCCCTGCCGGTCGAGACGCCGTATTCGTAGATCTGGTGGGCGAGAGCCCTGCATCGAAGGGCGCTGTGCCGCGATTTACGGGATATCTGGGTCAGGTGCTCAAGAAGCTCGACGCTCGTGACGCTCGATGCTGGACGAGATCCAATCGCGTCGACGAGGGACCGAATCTGATAGCTCCTGGCGATCATCGTAAGCTCGCTTCGTCCATCTTCTCTGACCTTTTCAGACCAGGATTCCGCAAGCGATGCGAAGGTTATTTCATCGCTCCTCGGCTTCGACGGATCAGATCCGGATCGAAGGATCTCCCGCGCTTTCGCTGCGCGCAGGCGGGCTTCGGAGAGCGTGATAGATGGGTAATGACCGATTGTCAGGCTTCTTTGCTTTCCGGCCCATCGGTAAGCCAGTCGCCAGACAAGTGTGCCAGTTGGAAGGATGTGCAACTGAAGTCCGTGGCCGTCGGAAAGCTTTTTGATCCGTCCTGCCGGATCAGGCTTCTCAGATCTGATCTGCTGCGCCGTCAGAGCCATCTGCATCCCCTGCCCTACCACGTCATATAGTATCACAGCGATACGTCTCACGGTAGCCTGTGGATAACTCATTATCCCCCTGCCTGACCCCCAGTGGTAAGAGTATCGACGTCCGTGTGAGATATTTTATGTTGTGGCAAGCTGTCGATCCGGCCGTCGCTAGCGCTGTGGGTCGCGCTAGTCCGGCTCGTCAGCATGCCATCCTAAGATCATAAGAAACGGACAATTTTCAGCCGTTGATTCATAACAGTAAAATCGCCGTGATTCGGACGCCCATTTCCGGTTGACCGGACACCGGCGTCCGCGTATTTCCCATTACAGGACATGCGTTGCCTCCGTAACGGACGCCCACGTCCGCGAAGCGCGCTTAAAGTCTGTTTCCGGACATTCATTTCCCAAAAACTGTTGCCAGCGTCCTTCGGTAGCGGCAGTATCTGTCCGATAACCGGAAATGGACGTCTGATGTCGAGAAGCGATCTCCCTGAGCTGCCTCAAAAGCCTCCGCATGGCTCATGGGTCCAGACTGAGCGTGCTGCGCATGAAGCCTGGGCGGCGCTCATCACGAGGTCTCCGGTGGCCGCCAGAGCGATGCACGTGCTGACGAGCCGCGTTGGCGAGCATAACGCTGTGATCCTGTCCCAGGAGGCGCTCTCGAACCTTGTGGGGTGTTCCGAGAGGCGCCTGAGGGATGCCGTAAAGCTGCTTGCAGCAGAGAACTGGATCGAGATCCGCAGGATCGGCGGCCGTGGCACGGTGAACGCCTACGTTATCAACGATCGTGTCGCATGGGCGGGAGCCCGCGACGGACGACGCTACAGCCTCTTCTCAGCGACGGTGATCGCTGTTGACGACGAGCAGCCCGACGCGAACGAGCTGGGGCAACAGGCGCCTCTGAGGCAGCTCCCGACGATGTATCCCGGCGAGGGTCAGCTCCCTTCCGGGGAGGGACTTGACCCCCCTTCTCAGCCCTCTCTTGGCGGCCTCGAGACTGATCTGCCAGCGCGGCGCATCAGCCCGCCGGCGGGGTCGCCTTTTGATGATGAAAAGTAAGCGCCGACACTTGACTTCAGATAACTAAGGAATAAATGCGGTATAGAGCAAGAGAGGGAAAGAACTTCCCCGCACCGTAATAATCCCGCAAATATTCTTTTGCGCTACTGCGGGAACAGGTAGGAAAGACATGAAAATCATTGTCGTCACTTCCCAAAAGGGCGGGGCCGGAAAGACAACCGTGGCGCTGAACATCAGCGTTGCGGCCGCCCAGAAGGGCCTCCGGACCCTCATGATTGACCTGGATCCGCAGCAGTCTCTCCGGGGATGGTGGTCGGGTCGCGAGGTCGATCAGCCGACCATGCTCGAGAAGGACCCCTCCCCTTCAGCGCTCACCCAGGCTCTCAAGCCCCTTGCCGAGCACTTTGATCTCATCGTTATCGATACCCCGCCGGCCGCGCCGGACTGGCTCGTCGACGTGATGAGGCACGCGGATCTCGTGCTTATCCCTGTTCGGCCGTCTCCTCAGGATCTCCGTGCCGTCGGAGCGACCTTGAGGATCGTCAGGGCATCGAAAGCGAAGTTCGCCTTCGTCCTGTCTCAGACGCCCAGAGCAAAGTTGACGGAGCAATCGGCTCGCGCTCTGGCGCAGCACGGTCGCGTCGCGCCCGTGAACCTTCACCAGCGCATCATCTACGCCGAGAACGGGGCCACAGGACACGGTGCCGTCGAAAGCCTCGACAAAAAGGCAGCCGAGGAGATCGCCGATCTCTGGTCGTTCATCCAGGAGAAAATCGATGAGTAAGAAGCCCGCGTTCTCCCTCGACAACATCATCACCGAAGACGCCGTCCAGGATCAGCCTGACGTCTATCAGCGCGGCTCCGAGCCGAAGAAGCGCGGGCCGAAACCTAAGCCGCCTCGCGAAAACGCCAAGAAAACGTCGGTTATGCTCGAGGGGACGCTCTACAAGAGTCTGGCGCATCACTGCGTAGAGATCGGGAAAACCCAGCAGGACGTGATCGAGCTGGCCGTCCGAGAATATCTTGATCGCCAGAAAGAGGATCTACGGGAATAAATATTCCCGCAGATACGGAAAAGAATAAATGATAAGCCCCGCATTTGCGGGGCTTATTTCGTTGCGGAGAAGATGCGCCGCGGGCGCGAGGAGGAAATGAGAAAGAGGCGTGTGAAGGGAAGGGGCTGAGGAGAGGGCAGGGGGTATCGAGAAGAATAAAAAGCGGGAATTATCATCCCCGCAAATGATTGAAGGTTTCCGAGGTGCGAGTTTGATGCCCACTGCAGGAATCAAACTCAGCGATCAACCCTCAGTAATCTCAAACGAAAATGGCACGGCCTAAAAGGCCGTGCCAACATCTATGCCAACAATTTTCTCAGATCACTTCCAGGACACCGTCGAAGGAGTGAGAAAGTTTGAAAGACCCCTCGTCACTCTCGATCACGCCGTTCTCACGATCGACCCTGATCTCGATCTGCGTTTCCATTCCGGAAGCGGGGATGATCGCAACGAGAGGCGGCGACATAGATCCGCTCGTGACGACGATCAGAGACGACATCGTCGATCTCCGAGCGTGAACCTTCTTGTCACCGCTGATCGCGTCGACGAGCAGCTGTATTTTTCCACCGGCGCCAGCGTTGATCTCGATGATCGATCCGTTAGATCTGGCCGAAATACCGGACATCGTGATGACGCTCGCGCAGTAATTCGCGGCCGCGGATCGGCGCTGGACGTCCTGAAGCCTTTCGATCGCCTCTCCCAGCCCGTCGTCATCGATGACCTGGAGCGCTTTAAGGGCCGGGCTGACAAAGTTTTCAGTGATCGTCGTGGTTTTCGTCGGTTGTTTTTTAGGCTCCATCGTCCCGCGCCCGGATTCAAGCCAGTCAACATCCACGTCAAGGACCTGGGCGATCGCGGGAAGGCGGTTGAACCTGGGCATGGCATAGCCCTCAAACCACCTGCGCACGGTGTCGCTCGTGACCTGTTTTTTCGTGATGTCCGACAGGCGCCGTGCGACCTCAGCGTTGCGCCCGCGATGCGCCAAGGCACCGCCGCGCGCCTTCGCAGCGATTTCCATGCGCTCAGCAAAATCAGGATACTTGACGACAAACATGCGGCGCTCCGTGCGTAATATACGATGCCATTATATGACTTATGGCGCCACTAAGCAATCACAAGATGCGAAAATTTTAATAAACGCGATGTTGAGAGAGTCGGCTAGACCCAGGCAACGGGCTTACCAGAGCACATCTGACGCCGAAGATGCTCGGCGACGAGAAACGCTTCAGCGCGTCCATCTTTCGAGGCAAATTCGAAGTGAGCGGCAGCAACTTCGGGAGAGACAAGGGATCTAGCAAGATCAATTGACCCCCCTTTGTCTCGAGACAGCTTTAAGGCGCTCTTCCAAGATCTGGGCGCGTATAGAACGACCCTCTGGCAGGTCGATAGACAGGTCGAGAGCGTCAGGCCACAACCGATAGCGAACCGCCATTCTGACTTATATGACCGTATTTCGCGGCCCTCTTCGTCTTTCTCATTTGGGTTTCGTGGGCCCGGCCATTCCATTGCGATTGCGTCGACTGAATACTGCCTCAGGACGTCTTCGAGACGCCTCATATCCGGCAATTTTCCGCTATCAACCAGCGCGACCGGCATGTCGAAAACCTTGATGACCGACTTCATCGCGATGTCGAGATGACCCCGGATCTCCAGCTGGACTATCGCAATAGCCCCCTGCAGTCCGGGATCAATTCCAGCGATCGTAACGAGAGACATCAGCGCCCTTCTATCCTCTCACGGACAGCATCGAAGACCTCTTCGCCGGACATCCCGTCTTTGACGAGCGATTTGACGAGGCGCCGGGGCAGGCGGTAGCCGATCTCTGCCTCGATCATCTCTCGCAGATCGCAATGCGATATTTTCGTCCCGGCCAGGGTGGTGTGAGCGACGACCTCCCTGTTTCTGACCTGATCTCCGCGGCTCGAGAGCTTCATGTTCAGCGGCTCGTAGTGACCGTCATTGTCTGACCGGTCCATCGTGAGGCCGCAGCCAGGCGTCCACCCGAGATCCAGTGCGGTGATCGCGTATTCAGCGTGCGTGTAGAAGCGGAACTCGATGCCGCGACCGCCATATCTGTGAAAATCCGGGTCTTCCGGACGGGTGCAGCGGCTCAGCGCATGAGATGAGCGGCGGAGCAGCCCCTTCCAGTTCTCCTGACCCACTGAGTCGATGATGTGACGCCGGGCATCCCGATGGTGAAACTTCTGGCGCATCGTCCCGGGGAGAACCAAGAGCCTCTCTCTTTGGGATCTGTGTCGATCCCAAGCCTGCTGTGTCGTCTCGTTGGTAATGAAATCCAGCATCGAAGCTCTCCTGCCGTGCGTTAATCGCGATGTCGTTTGATCGCTATTAGAGACATAGAACCCGGCGCTTATGAATCAAGAAAAACATCGGCCTCGATTAAAAAATTAATACGATGCCGATAAAGTTGTCTGTGCGACGTTGATATTCGTTGACATGCAGCTAAATGGTATTTGCAGGCACAAGCCCGCACCAACCAACCCGCGGCTACCAACCGCAACTCAGGATCGAAAAAATGACCGATATCACGCACGAGGCAGTGAGCCTCGACGACTTCCTTGTCGACGAAATCGTCAACCTTCCCGCCGAAGCCCGCTCTCCGTTGCATCGCCACCTGCCAGTCGCGGATCATCTCATCGAGGACGATCGCGACGATGCATCGACTGACGAGTGGACCGTCGACGGCGTTGCCCGGACGAAGAAGGGCCAGGTCGTCGCCTCCGCATACAACGCGGGCCTCATCCTCGCCGCTGACGAGAGGCTCCAAGGAACGTTCCGATACGATGAGTTCATGGAGACGCCGGTTCTCTCGCGCCCCTTCAAAGTTGGCGTCATGGGCGTCATGAACGTGACCCCCACGGTCGAGAACGAGCCCGTCAACGACTTTCATATCGGCGTCGCCCTCACCTTCCTTCAAGCTCCCGAGAGAAGCGGGGGGTATGACTGCCAGGTTCAAGTGGGAGCAGCCAAGATCGGGCTTCTGAACGCTGCGCGCAGAAATCCCTTTCATCCGGTGAAGGAATTTTTCGAGAAGGAACCGTGGGACGGAGTCGAGAGGCTCGAAACGCTCTTTCACCGGTATGCCGGCGTTGAAGACAATGTCTATCACCGCGAGGTTTCCAGGCAGACCCTCGTTGCGGTCGTCACGAGGGTCTTCGAGCCCGGCCACAAATTCGACTTCATCCCCATCCTGGAGGGGCCGCAAGGAGCTATGAAGTCGACCTTCTGGGCGACCCTGGCCGGGAATTATTTCGTGGCCCTTGGACAGGACGCAATGAAATCCGACAGGGCTCTCGTCGAGTCGATCCGGGGGTGCATCATCGCAGAGGTCGCCGAGATGGACGCGACGAAGGGCCGCCGTGACGAAACGGTCAAAAATCTCCTGTCCCGAGGATCTGACAGGACCCGCCTCGCGTATCGCTCCGACAGCGCAGACTACCGCCGGACGGGAATTTTCGTCGGATCGAAAAACCCCGGCGATTATCTCACTGACCCGACCGGAAACAGGCGCTACTGGCCTATCAATATGGCCGATGACGCGGAAAAGATCGACATCGATACCCTGCAAAAAGAAGTTCAGCAACTATGGGCGGAAGCGCTCCACATCTATCGCCAAATGCGCTTCGAGAAGCCCGATGGGACGCTGATGCTCGATATCTCCCCGGAGTCGCGCAAATACGCTGAGAAGCTGCAGGGCAACGCGATGATCGTCGACAACGTCGACGCAGACGTCGAGGCCATCAGAGAATGGCTGGAGACGCCCAAGGAAGACGGCGACATCGCGTGCTTCGGACACAGATACTACAGCTACATCACGCCCAACGAAGCCTTCGCTGCAATCACCGGAGAGCCGATCGAGGCGTATGCCGCTTCGAAAAGGAGCGCGGAGGTAAATGAGGCGCTGCGCCGGCTTCCTTACTATTCCGAAACGACCAAAGCCTCTCGCGTGAAGCGCCTCAAGATCAGCGCGCGAAAAACGATCATCAACCGTGAAAAGTTCATGGACTGTGTGAAGCTTCGCCTCGGAGAGCTGGAGCAGGAAGAGGCGGAAGAGCGCTCTCTCCATGATGCACGAGCCCTGGCCCGTCTCTGATCTGACCAGGCCGGGGCGCCGTGCGCCCCGGCCGAACGAATTTCCATTTTTCATAGTTCAGCACGCCAACCATGCGTCCCCCCAAAAATAATCATCTGCGGGAATGATCTTTTCAGACTTAGAGGGCCTATTTTGGTGAAAATAAGCCCTCAAAACCCCATATTTATAAGGGTTTTCGGGTCATTGTATTTTAGACCACCTCTGCACACCCCCTAAGGGCCCAAAAAATCGCGCATGGCGGCCTCGACGCCCCCCCGACCATGCAAAGGGCTCCCAGAAGGACCCTTTTTCTATTTCGTGCTCGGATGATGACATTAACGCAATATTATTGCGTCTATGCTCTCAAGGCGTCGGGGTGATCATCAGATGCATGAGGCGACGATTAGGACGCTCTCACAGCGCCTCAGGAGAGCTTGAGGGCAGGGCGGGGGGATCTGGGCCGATCCGCGGCCATCCGGCGTCACGAGGCCGCTAAGGAGGGCAGGGTGATGAAGATGAGGGCGTTCATTGATCTGGACCGGTCAAGGGGTCTGGGAGGTGGAGGAGCATAGGCTGACCACGCTGACCCGACGCTAATCGTAACCCTGGCGGCCGCGCGAGCCATGAGCAAGCTTAAGATGCGAATAATAATCCTTTAATTCGTCAATCATGCGCGTCCCGATGTTGAAAATCATCTGTTCTGGAATAGATCATGAGTAGATCACCAGGAGGAAAAGATGCTCGACGCAAATCCCGACGCCAGCCGCACGTCATCTCCCCCCATGTCCTGGCATGCCGTCCAGAGGGCACGTGAGAGAGGCATCATCTCCGTCGATCCGGCGATCGTCATCCGAGCCGTCGAGGCTGCCCTCAAGGCCGGCTCAGACGGCCTCGTTCATCGAGTCATGAAAGCCAAGGACGGCAGGGACATCTGGCGCTTCCGCGTCGATCCTGACGGACTGTTCTACGCCGTCGTCGAACCAAAGAGTCTCCGCGTCGTGACCATCTATAACCAGGAGATGCTGAGAGGCGTGAAGCGATCACGGAAAGCCATGAAGGTCATCCGCAGCCGTCAGGATTTTGTCAGATGAGCCCCTTCGTTATCGTCGTTGCGGCCTGCTGGGCGATCAACATGTGGATCCTGATCGACCTCGCACTCGCCTGGCCTGATGCCAGCCGGATCGACCTGGCGACGCACTTCCTCGGCGCCCTTCTGCCGCCCGTCAGCCCCGCGATCATGGCCTTCGTCGTCATCGAGCATGCCACCTCCTATCTATCGTCTTTTTGAGCGTATTTTTAGCATCGCTGGAGCTTGTAAGACATCCCGTTTGAATTAGATTATGATGGTAAACGCATGAAAGGGAGCATCATGCAAGACCGTCCCACACTGAGCGCGGCCGCGAGCGTCGCATATGAGATCGACGAGAACCGCCGGAACATCGAAGAGAGCCGGCGCAGGGAGGAGAGGTTGGCATCTGACCAGCTTGAGGTGTTCGGCTTCAGTCCTGACCAGGTCAAAGAGAAGATCTCCGCCGCCCTGCTGGCCCGTCTCGAAGCGAGAGCCGGTGCGGAGCTGCCTCGGGCAGGTATCCGGCTCCGTCACGCAGAGAAAGCTCACCGGCTCAGCGGAACGATGATGCAATCGGGACGAATGATCTCGCCAGACGCCAGCCAGGAATACAGATGGTTCCTGCACAAGGCCCCCTCGGGCTTCCTTATGACAGTCTACGAGGTGACGTATGTCGACGTCGTCGAGCGAACCGTCAACGTCGACGGGAAGGACGTCGACGCGTCTGAGCGCACGACCTACCTGTCCCCTGAAGTCGTGGTCCTGACACACGACAGGGACGAGGCTGAGGCGATCTGGTTCTCTGATCTCCAGATCTGGAGGAGGTCTTCGTCGAACATGCCCCGCGCTCGCTCCAAGGCTTCCCTGAAGGCGGCTGGCTGGAAAAAGCCCGAAGCCGCCTGATCCGAGGCCCGCGCGAAAGCGCGGGCCGCATAAAATATTCAGCCGAATAATAGGAAATGAAAATGAAAAACGAGCTGACTGTCGACGAGGTCAAGGCTTCCATCACGCGCCAGATCCATGCCGGGCATCCCAAAGGTATCGATGACTACGACTATGCGGAATTGGCCCGCCTTCGCGTCAATGAAGGCGGACATACGGTGTCTGTCGCGTATGACATCATCGAAGGCGCCAAAAAAAGCGGAAGGCGCGACATCTACATGTTCGCAGACGACGAAGGACTCAGCGACGAGGATCCTGGCGGATACGTCTTCGAAAAGTCGGGCCGCTTCGAGGTTGGTCGGGTTGACGAAGAGAGCTGCTGCGGCGGTGACGGTATTGTTGTGGCGCTCCTCGATGCCCCTGACGATCTGGAGAAAGTCGCACACGCTCTCGTCGAAATGACGGATAAGCTTTTTGAGCTGACTGAAGAATGAACGATGGCCCGCGCGAAAGCGCGGG